>JANNFJ010000113.1:0-9116 GCA_031379725.1 Calothrix sp. OTE_75_metabat_31 | reverse complement strand
GTTGGGAGCTGCTATAGGACTACTATTTTATTTTTGAAAAGATACGTAGGGTGCGTTAGCGCTCTTGGTAACGCACCGTTCCAAGGCTTTGGTGCGTTAGCAGCAGCGTAACGCACCCTACATATACTTAGATTTTTAAGCGCAAGCGCAGGCTACGCCAACATAAATCAAACCGGATTCCTATATATTACTTGTAACATTAGTTCAAAAACGCGGGGGTAAATCTCAATTAGAGTCGAGTCCATCGTTTTAATCTTACAGAATTTAGTTTGGCAAGTAAAACAAACGCAAGGCTTTTAGAGTTTCTTTACCAGCATTCCCATCGGCTTTTAAACCTTTGTGTTGTTGATATTGCTTAACTGCTTCATAGGTATCGTTTCCATAGTAACCATTAGTTTTTAAACTGGTAAAACCACCTTTAATTAAAGCTTTTTGAAGCTCTTTCACCTCTTGACCTTGCACGATAGATTGTCCTGAAGCTGCCAAGTGCAAATTTGGTTCCCAATTTTTAGTCCATTCCCAAGATTCACCTAAAAATAATGAGCGTTCAGCTCTCCGGCGACGGGCAAGACCCAATAATACGTCAAGACTGTCTTTACCACCTTTATTCCAGGGTAAAAACCAGTCTGCGGCTTCTTGGTAGTCACTCTCATTTAATAGCTTCAAAAGTGTTGACTCAGCAAAGCCACTCTTACCTCCACCACCTAAACCAATATTGTAGGTAAAAGACACCAAGGCTGAGAATTGGTCTTCGTTTAATTTCACTTTGACAAGTTTGGTCACCCCATTTTCAAACTTATTTAATTCTTTCCTTAGCATTTCCTCACCTTGTTGCTTGGTAATTTCCATGCCTTGCTTAATACCTTCTGTACAGCCCCAACCGATAGTCCATACTCCGCTGTAGCATTGGTAAGCATTTTCGTAGAATTTCTCGAAATATTTTACTAACTCCAATCCCTTGGCATTAATTCTTCTTGTTGGCGAGCTGACCATGTAAATATCTCCAAATTTAGTAATTTTGTACTTTAATTAGGTGCTAAATAATACCTGCATCATAAAATGTGATTTTAAAATAGCATCCTCATATTTAGCTACTAATGAACATTAGGAGTTTAGGTTTTTCCTCTATCTTTATGGTAAATCTGCGTTAATTCATCGGTATTTTTAATGACTCACCATCAAAGTTCTCAAATAGACATTTCCAAAAACCTAGTAAGGGCGCAATGCCTTGCGCCCCTACGGAGGCTTTCGGGTAACAATTAATTTCTGGAGACGTCTAATGCGATCGCTAAACTATAGAACTACTAATTGATTTTTTTTAAAGATACGTAGGATGTCATCTTCGGTAGCGTAACGCGCTAAGTCCTAGTGACGGGAGCGCACCCTACATATACTTAAATTTGCAAGCCAATAGTTTGATAAATTCCTAATAGTCATTAGTTGCCAAGGGTAAGGAACTGTATAAAGATAACTTTATGAAATTAGGACAGTAGCAAATATCACAGTATACGGTCAACTAGCAATTATGAAAAATGTGAACTTCCGATTTATTTACCAACGGGTACTGAAAGTGGCTTTGCTAAGTATGGCAACTTTTTTGTTACTAGCACCTGTTGCGATCGCTCAAACTAGTGGTGCAAAACCCAAATTTTTCATCTGCTCAGAGGGAATGGAGCGTTCTGCAACTTTCGTCACGACAAAACACGACATCAATCTTTGCGGTGAGTCAGGAAATGCTGCCAGCGTATTAGCATTTCGCAACACAGGTCAAAGTGAGATTACTAGTCTGCTTTTAGCGAGCAGTAAACATCCTGTGTATTCTGCTGTTGCAAGTAATGGCACTACCTACAAATTAGATACTAATCAAAAACTGCTAACTATTACTCCCAAGGTGGGTAAGGTATTGAAGGAGAAAATTGTACGTTCCGACTAAAAATGGCTTGCAAGTATAAAAACTGGGTTGAATGTTGCCATCAGATATTCCCAGGAAAAATTTAGATATTGCTTGCTGTGAGGTACAGTCATTTTACATCAAGATAGGGGCGCAATGCCTTGCGCCCCTACAACATATGCACCTCACGCAAACCGGATTCCTATAGTTAGTATTTCTCTAAGCTATATTTTCAGCTTGTCATAGCATAGCTTGATAAATTCCTAATGGTCATTAGTTGCCAAGAGAAAAGAACTGTATAAAGATAACTTCATCACATGAAGGCAGTAGCAAATGTCACAGTATACGGTCAGACGGTACATCTGTTTAAATTTAAGCTGAAGCGAAAAATTACGTAGAATACCGTTCCGAGCGCTGACATATCTCTGTAATATCCATGAGAACCCGATTGATGTTGAAGATACATCTAGTTGGGCGAGGGGATCGTGTTTCTATAAAAATAAGAGGAAAAGATTGTGGCTAATGACACCCAAAATGCTTTGACGGACTTTGATCTATGCCTTGCGCTTTCTCAAAGAGCGATAAATAGCCAAATGGAGGATGCATGGAAAGCATGGAAGCGCCGCAAGCAGTTCAAGGATACTATCAGCATTTTTAAAATTAAAAATAAAGATGGTAAAGTTGTTGATTCAAAATATGGATTGCAAGCTAAAATAGCTCCCCTAGAAATCAGTTTGAATGTAGATAATGCTAAACTTGGTCAAGTCAAAGTAACATTACATTTACAATCAGGACAAGTAGTTTACTTTGACGAGGAAAGCGAAGAAAAAGCTGAGTTACCAATTGAAAATTGGAGCATTTCTTTCATTACCGATCTTGAGAAAAAACCAGTCGATATTGATGCTTTAGCAAAAATTGATCCTGATGTCCATCACACTGCAAAAGAAGCAATTGAAAAATCTGGTCTCCCTGATTCGGTGTTTTCTATTGAATACCTGTTTTTGAAGTTCACAAAAGTTGAACTATTGCTATCAGACAATAAAAACATTCAAATTCCTGAATCTGTACCGGCAGCAGCTCGTAATAAAGCTTTAAGCTGTCTCAATTTTTTCTTACAAGGTGAGTTAGGGGAGTTTATGCTGGGTACGGTAGTCCGACGCAACAACAAGCAAGCTACCCCTACTTTTGCTCTGACTGATTTCATCTTTCACGTTCAATCAAATAAGGATAAGGCTGATGCCAGCACACTCAGTTATCTAGGTATGTTGGCAAATGAACCTATGCCACAAGATCAAAATGCAGCTAGAATTTCGTTAAAAGATACTTGGGTACGTCCTGAGATGATTGATGGTACAGCAGGTCTGGTTTCTGGAGTTATGGCTATCAGCAAAAAAGTATTTATGGATAAATATCTGATCCCCATGATTCAAAACCGCCTTGAAGGCACTGTTCTCGAAGCCAATAATTTATCATGGACTTTTAAATATGAACCACCAGTTCAAAAATGGCAAGAGCCTTGGCCACCATATACCGCGCCTACATTACATTGCAATTATGAAAAAGCATTAAGTTATTGGCTGACATTAGATATTATACCAGGTACTTCTGAAATTAAGTTGTTTGCTGAGATTAAGAGCCACGCTTTTTATGATGGATATGATATTTTCGACTTGAATAAGTTGTCATGGGTTCACCGTGGCGGTTTTCAACAATTAGAAGGATCTCTGGAGCTAATAAGTCAAGGTATTAATACTGATTTTAAAATTGATTCCCAACTTAATTACAGCTTTCATCCTGTTTGTGTAAACGATGCATCTACAGAAGGATTGGCAAAAGTATCTAACTTCTTTGAAGGAGTTTTCAAAACATTGAATCTTATCGGTGAGACCTATGAGGAACAGGTACAGAATCAACAGACTGACTTGTTAAAACAATTGAAATCCTTGCTTGATGAGGAATTAAATCAACTAAGAACGGATATTAGTCAACATGCCTTTATACCTCCTGGTGGTGGTGTGTTTACTTTCCAAAATCTTCGCTTCTCCAAGGCGGGAGACTTGATTTTTGATGCCATTTATCAAGCACCATAGACATCGTTTAACAGATTATCAACCTTATTTCATTTATTCCCATTTTCAAAGGAAGGTTCGTTTATTATGGCAGACACCCCAAATGTTAATAGCTTTTCCACAACAAATGCTCAAGGGCAAGCTGTTCGGTTCACCGTTTCGACTGACATTATCGACTACATACAATCTGCACGCACTTTTGGGCGAGAAGACTTAGCATCTCCTGATGCTCATGGACGTTTTCAACGTCGAATGGTTGCAGTACCAGATCAAAAATCTGAAGTTGTCACTCCAATGGTATTAACCATCGGCAACCACAATGGTTTGTATCTTGTGCGTCACGATACAGACTCAACTGATGGCTGGCAAACTATTGACCTTGCTAATGCCTTTAAAGCTTCTGTCGGCAATACTCCTAATATCCGTGCTTTGGGGGCTGCTTGGACGGATGACGACCGTATTGCAGTAGCAGTAGCGGTTGATAATGGTGCGATTGGGGAATCTAGCCGGATTTTTGTTGCTTACGACCTTAGTAGTAAAAGCACTGATTGGAACAATATTCCCTGGATTGATTGTGGCACTCGTCCTAATGTCCGCGTTGATGGTATTCGTATACTAGATGAAGGTAACAAGACTTGGACAGTTGTTTTATCTGGCGATCGCGGTAAGGATGAAATGTTCTACTTGTTGCGTAGCAAATCCCAGCAAACCTTTAATCGAGCTTTTGTATACAACCCAGCAGTAACTTTTCAAGAAATATTCGACTTTGAAGTTTGTGTTCTCAATGATGAGAAAGGTGTTGCAGTTTTGGGAATGAGTGGGAGAACTCGCGTACTATCGTTTAGAGCATTTCCAAAATACGATACAAACGGGCGTAATATTAACATTCCTCCCGTTATCGGATTACATTGCCCGCCAGATGCCAATGTCTTGGAAGCAGGATTAACTCGCAACCAGCAGGACAAAGATGAAAATGATTTTACTGGTACTGACCTTTATATAGGTGGTGAACGAGGTATCTATCTGTTTACTGCCGTTGAAATAATCGATAAAGTTGAGGAAGCTGAATACACTCAAATAGTTGGGGCTGATGTAGCCTGTAATGTACAAGATTTAGTAGTAGCCGAATCTACAGATGGCAGTGCCTCTGTGTGGGCATTATCCCAGAATGGCGATTTGAAAATTGTTAAACGAACAGATGCCAAAGCAAATTGGAGTAATCCACTTCTACTACGGCGTGGTGTACAGGAAATTGCCCCCGTTCATGGAAACGAAAATATTACCACCTCTGTGCTAGTAGTATATGCAAATTCCGAAGCCACCTTCTTGTGCCAAGACCCGCAACAAGGGCTTTGGCAGGAAAGTCGCCTATTGGTTAAGAATTCTGGAGATGCAACAAAGGTTACTTGTTATGGTACAACAATTCGTGTGTTAGGTGATGGTGGGATTCCTAAACCAAACATAAAGGTAACAGTTTCAGCTTCTGTACTTTCTAATGTTGTCTTGAACAAAAATGCCGTATTTATTAGCCCCTCTGTCTTTGTTGAAACCGAAACCGACTTTAACGGTAGCATTAGCATTTTTAACCCAGTACGCTCTCTGATACCAGCTCTGTATCGTTTTAAAGTTGAGGGTATTGAAGGAAGTTTTGATATTAACCCGGCAAGCAGTGTGCATCAGCAGCTCCAGTCTATTACCGGTGATGATTTACGAAAAGCTACCATCTCAACGTCCAAGGGTAAGGAGGCTTTGCTCTGTGATGAGTTCCGCACTGGAGCAAACAGCCATCAAGTTGATGCTATAGCTGTTGCCTTAAATAATCTGACTAAACTGACTAATTCAACTAATGAGGTAGAAGGAGCAGCTGGTGTTTTCAAAGTAAGCAATGGCTCTGCATTTAGTTCTACATTACAGGCTCCGTCTGACTATCGGTGGGGTATCCAAGTAAATGCCAATGGCATACAAATCCTCAATTCGGGCGACATCAACAAACTCATACATTCTTCAAGTATAGGAGAATTCTTTACCAATTTAGGCGATACGGTTACAGATTTCTTTGAAGGTGTTGGAAACTGGTTAGGAGAAAAGATAAACCAAGGAATTTCCTTTATTGTCCATAAAGCAAAAGATACCTTCGAGTTTATTTGTAAAATTGGCGAAAAAATTAAGAATTTCGCAGTGGAAACATGGGAACAACTTAGCTCTACTTTGACATGGTTGTGGGAGCAAATCAAAATAGGAGTTCATCAGGTTTGGGAATACCTTAAATTCGTATTGAATTGGGAAGATATCTTCCTGGTAAAAGAGGCTATGGTTGATGTTGTTGATGAAACACTTCGGTATTTCCAAGATTCTGTCGTGGCAATGAAACCCAAGGTAGAAGAAAGTTTTGACCTTGTAATTAAGCAGATAGACAAGTTCCGTACAGAAGTATCTGGTGGACAACCAACGAAACTAGGAAAACCTGGAATAGGTACTAGTTTATTAGATAGTTTCAAAGATATTACAAAGGGGTTACAAACAGAAATTGACCAAGCTACAAGCAACAGCGTTGTCGCTTGGATTATGAACAAGATTAACGAACTTGGTAGCGAGATTATTGAGTTTGAAGGCCCAAACCCGGTTTCCCATTTGGCTGATGCTACCGTAGATTTTTTCACTAAAACAGTTGCAGACCAAGTAGATGCATTATCTACAACTTTTGAGCAGATACAGGCAGATTTAGTACGGCTATTCGACGGAAAATTTCCAACTTTAGAGGATTTAAATATTGAAACAATCAAAAAAGTTATTGTTTCTGTAAGTTCCAGTGGATTGACAGGATTACTTACCTCAATTAAATCTCTTGTTTTGCGGTTCCTTGACCTAATTAAGGAACTAATTAGAGTCATCCATGATGTGCTATTTACTAAAATCCGTTTTCCCTTCATTGAAAAATTAGTAAAACTCTTCTCAGGAGACAAAACATCTCTGAACACATCATTCAATTTAATTGATGTATCAATGTTGCTATGTGCAATACCAGCAACCATCAGTTATAAAGTTTTATTTGGTAAATCTCCACTACAAAAAGGTGACGCGATCGCTCTTCCATTCCTCGGTGATAAGACCATAACAGTACAGTCGAATAAATCTCCCGTTGGCTTAATTTGTAGTTTAATGCCATTAATACGATTGTTCTCAAAAAGATTAGGTGCAAGTTATTCTGTCGTTAAAACTGCTACTGGGGTCTCAGTTCCTGGGGGAATTGATTTCTTCATATCTCTGGGTTTTGACATTTTTGATTTTGTTTTCAGTTGGGTTCCTAGTCTTGTATCTTTTATTGTTGAACCTGGTGGTACAACTAAAATAAGTATCAAAAGCGTAGAACTAAGTGGAGGTGTTCTTTTTTCATTGGTTGGTACGGTTGCTAGAGCAATTATTACTTTAATAGGGTTGAAGTTAGGAAAGGTAGCGGAGGATATATTAAGTAAGATAGACGCATTTATAAGTGGTGCCCTTTCCCTTCTCAGTTGGATAGCTAGTTTGGCGACTGGAATAACTAGTATGGCAACTGGAGTCGGAGATGCTGCTGAGGTTTTTGTGATGAGTTCTCTGGAGAATTTTTCTAATGCAGCATCTACGATTGCCATTTCGCTGGCTGAATTTGCCAAAATAATTACGAAAGTAAAACCAGAAGCAAAAGCAGTTGAAGTATTCCTTCTAGCAATTGTTTTTCCTCTTGTTGAAGTTACTTCCGCTTGTATAATAGGGCAAGCTGTATCTGCTTCTATAAATTTTGGCAAATCAGAATAGTTCAGGGGGTGTGGCTTACTATTTAAGTTTGATGAGGTAAAACCTTTATTAGAAAAGGCTTTGCCTCCACTCCTGGCCAGGTAAGTTTACTTTGATCCCAAGCTTTCGTTTGATATTGCAATAGCATCTGCACCAATGCGTCTACTGTACAATCTGGACATCGTTGGTGCAGTGCTGCCAGACATCCAGTAATTACGGCTGCCGCTCCACTGGTTTCACCAAGTTCGCCTGATTCCGCGAATACAGTGGTTCGGCAACCTGTATTTAAGTCTGCATGAAGACGTTGGGTAGTTTTTGTGAGCCATAGTCCATCTGCTTGTCTTTGCAGCGCTCCCACACTGACTACTTCCCGAAGAATTGCAGGCCAAGCCATACCTTGGGAATTTTGTTGACAATGCTCTTTGTACCAATTACCAGCCGGGGCAATGGTAGCTACATTCATCTGTCGTAATTTTGCGATTTGCTGTTGTAAGTGCGTTCCTTGATGTAGTTCATCGGAAGTAGCATGGCTAAAATTGGCAAAGGCAGTGCAGATGATGTTAATACCAAATTCATCCCTGTGGTCTATAATCCAATCAAAAACCGCATCAATACGTTTTAAATCTCGTAAATACCCGCGCCGCGTCATTAGTTTGATTGGTAGTAGCTGACATTGGGGTGCAATGCCGAGAATTGTTTTGGCCAGGGCATTACCATGTCCATGACGGTCGGAAGTATCCTCCTCATCGCTGAAATTAATACCTGGTAGGATTCTATCTCGATTTAATCGGTCGAGTGTTATTCCTGTATCAATTACTACTACTACAGGATGATTAGTATGACATTGCTGCATGAGATGATGTGTCCAAGGCAAAGGCAGTTAATTGCCTGACAGAACTTTGTAAAATTCAGGGAAAACAAGGAATTTAAAAAAAGGTTGAGAGATATGAAATGGCAAAGTTGCGAGGTTTCTATTAAAAGTAGATTGTGCCAAACTGAACCTAATCTTATAGTCGAGTATTAGTATACTTAAGTCAATACATTTGATGGTTTAGTCCCTAGTCGGGTTTGGTTGAGATGGTTGGATGGGTGGGGACGGGTTGTCTGGAGATGGTTGGGTGGGTAGGAACAGTCCAAGAGTGCCCAGTGGTTATTGGTTGTCTGGAGATGGTTGGTTGGGTGGGGCGGGTTTGGCGAGATGGTTGGTTTACCGATTGTTTTTTTCGTGAACCCGCCCTTACGGATACTGTTGGCGAATTCAAAGGGGGTTTTACCAGCGATCGCAAAAACGAAAATTAGTATTACTATGAAGCAGTTGGAGCAAGTTGAGCAAAGCGAGAAACGCGAGTTTGACTACGTGGTACACCCTGCCACCAATCCCA
>JANNFJ010000094.1:0-6404 GCA_031379725.1 Calothrix sp. OTE_75_metabat_31 | reverse complement strand
TACATGTAACGTCTCTACAAGGGTTTCAGGCTTCGCTATTTTCGCGCACCAAGCAGTGTTGGGTTGGGTTTCACTACGTTCCACTCAACCTACGCTCTGACCACTGACCATTAACCAATGACCACTGACCAATAACCATTTATATTGATTTTAAAGATTGTACCGATAATCACGAAATGTTGATGCTGAGGAATGCCAAGATAGTTAGCAGCAGCGTATTTAACTTATTATGCCAGAACTACGCCATTCCATAGCCCAGCACTACCACGAACGAACTAAGTATAATCCGGAGACGATTGCCTCTAAAAACCAAGGATTAGACTGGTCAAAACAGCCTGTACCGTTTAAGGAATACAAAATAGGTGGGACAATTGACTTAAAACCTTACATTCAAGAATCGCCAGAAAAATTCGCGGATAACCCGGATGCTTTATGGTGGAGACGATTATCGCGGTTGCTATTTTGCAGTTACGGTTTAACTGCCCGAATGCCATCGATGGGAAGTGCAGTATATCTACGTTCCTCACCGAGTGCGGGAGGGTTGTATCCAGCGGAAATGTATTTGGTTTCGCGGGGTACACCTTTATTACCACCTGGATTATATAACTACCAATGTCGTACCCACGAGTTAATGCATTTTTGGGAAAGTGATGTTTGGCAAACGCTTCAAGGAGCCTGTCTTTGGCATCAAGCCTTAGAAAGTACCCAACTTGCCATAATTATCACGTCTGTATTTTACCGTTCAGCATGGCGTTATGAAGATAGGGCATATCGGCGGATTTTTCTGGATACGGGGCATTTGTTGGGTAATATCGAGCTAGCCTCGGCTATTTCTGACTTTCGTCCTCATTTGATTGGTGGATTTGTTGATGAAGCTGTCAACGAAATGCTATATGTCGATTCTGACCAAGAAGGTGCGATCGCAGTCCTCCCCCTTGCCGATTTACTCGATATCAAGCAAAATTTGCCCATCGGACGCACAGCTTTACCCTCAGCGACCGAAACCAATTATGCCAATGTTCCGGATGGACAATTGCTAGCATATTTTCATAAGATGACGCAAATTCAAACCGGGACTACGGGTAAGTTGAATTTGCCGGAAGTCAAACAAGAAAAATCTATCGAAGATAAGTACAATTTTCCCTTCTGCCAAAAAATCTCAACTTTGACTACTCAAATCGACTGGGGAGAAAAACTCGATAAACTCGAAGTAACTATCCTCAAACGACGTTCAACTCGTGCTTATAGCGGTGACGATTTAACTTTAGATGAACTCAAATCTCTACTCGATTTTACATACCAATCTCCGCATTATCTCGAACAAGGTCTGGATATTTCACCAGACTATTTTGATTTGAATTTAATACAAACCTTTATTGCAACTTCGGGAGTCGAAGGACTCGAAGCAGGCTGTTATTATTACGCACCCAAGGCACAGGAACTACGACAAATTCGTTTTAAAAACTTCCGACGTGAATTGCACTATTTGTGCTTGGGGCAAGAACTCGGACGCGATGCATCCGCTGTGATTTTTCATACTGCCGATTTAAAGGCTGCCGTGAATCAATATGGCGATCGCGTTTACCGTTATCTACATATGGATGCCGGACATTTGGGACAAAAGCTCAATTTAGCAGCGGTTCGTCTCAGCATTGGGGTCAGCGGTATCGGTGGCTTTTTTGATGACCAGGTAAATGAAGTCTTGGGTATTCCTGGGGAAGAAGCTGTATTGTATATGACGACTTTGGGAAGACCAAGGTGATGTAAGGGTGGATGAAGCGTAAATATTCTTTGCGCTTTATCCACCATAAAAAAACTGACTTTGCATTATTGACAGATAACCCTCAAAACGAGATTATAAATATGATTGATTTTATCCATTAATGAATATAACAAAAATTTAAGGCGGATGCATCTAATTTCAATTCGTAACCTCCGCGCCGATATTGTTCAATTTCCCGATGTTAAAAAGCAAATTGATGACTGGTATACAACTATAAAGAAAGCGGAGTGGAGCAACTTAGAAGATGTTCGTAAAATTTATCGGGATGCAGAAGCGATTAGCAACTTTACTGTCTTTAATATCAAAGGCAATAACTACCGCTTGATTGTTGGTATAGACTATGAGAACCAGATCGTTTACTACAACTATTTTTTAACACACGCTGAATACGATAAAAAAAGGTGGAAAAATGATCCTTACTTTTGATCGAAATGCTTATCATAATTTATTAACTGAGGTTACTCCTGTCCCAATTGACACAGAAGAAGAGTACGAACGTATTTTGAAAATAGTAAAGCAGTTAACCTTTAAGAAAAATCGCACGACTGAGGAGCAAGCTTTACAGAAGTTATTAGTAGTATTAATTGAAGCGTATGAAAGCAAAAATTATCCGATGGAAGAATCTGCACCTCACCAAATCCTGCAACATATAATGGAAGTTAGTGGAATATCTCAAGCAGACTTAGTAGAGATTATCGGTTCTTCAAATGGTATAGTTTCTGAAGTTGTGAACGGTAAACGTTTGATTAGTAATGCTCAAGCTAAAGCACTTGGTGATTATTTCAAGGTGTCACCTAGTTTGTTTATCTAAGTATATCTTACAGGTTACTTGACACTTAGTTATACCCAGGTTGACATTTGATATTAGATATTTATCAATTATTTTTATCTCTTACCGTATTTTACCTTGAAGCGCACTTGTGTATCAGGAAGTACAAGCATTGATTTTAATAATAGGCACTACATAACAAAAAATACTATGACTAGACCACCTATATTGAAAGCAAATGAAACATACACGTTTAGCAAATATTTTGAATTAGCTTTTGACCCAGAAGATATTCTATCTGAGTTAGGATTTACGCTAGCGCGTCTTCAACTTACTTTACCAAAGTTTACAGGGGATTTGGATGATTCAAGTTTACGTCAACGTATTGAGCAAGATTTAATTTATGTTGATTTAACTAGCGAAACTGCCCGTAGAGAAGTAATTATCGGACCAGTTTTGTTACAAATATGCCGAATTACTCAAGCTAAACTGAAAATTGAGTATCCAATCACTGTTAATAATTTTCTGAAAGGTTCGCTTGATTATTATCTGCAAGCCAAAAATAATATCCTTGTTGTCGAAGCTAAAAATGCCGACCTTGCCAGAGGATTCACTCAGTTAGCTGTAGAACTGATTGCCTTAGACCAATGGATTAATCTTGACATACCGATTATTTATGGTGCAGTGACAACGGGTGATATTTGGAAATTTGGATTTCTCAAACGTCAAGAAAAGCAAATTATCCAAGATATTAATTTATACCGTGTTCCTGGCGATTTAGAAGAATTATTGCGAATCATCTTAGGCATTATTTCATAATAACCTACGAAAATATTGTATTTCAAATCGTAGGGGCGGGGTCTCCCCGCCCTTCATATTTATCATGATTCAATCGATATTACTTCAACAATTCCTCTCCCCGTCGATATAATTCCCTTGCATAGTCAGTCCAAGTACCTTGTCCCCAATAGCGGAAACAACTAGTTTGCACTAACAAGTTATAAAGTAAAGCTTGCTGATAATCTTCACGCTTTGTCACTGCTGCATCAAGAGACACCAACTTATCGTATTTTTGATGAAATAAAGCACTTAATTTATTCATCGGTTCGAGGACATTATCATACCCTTTTACCCAACTTAAATCATTTGTCCACGAAGCACCATCGATATGAAATTGGTGGTCGGTTTCCTTCAATTCTCGAATCACTTTTTCCACCGCTGATGATGTAACATTATCTAAATTAACTCGCTGCCAAATTTTATGCTGTTGCACAGCTTGACAAGCCGGATAATCGTCACTGTTTGCCCCTGCTGCTTCAATTAATTCTAAATATTCCGTACCATTCATCGCCACAGTACCACTCTGATTTCCCCCGGCATCGCGGATTTCATGATACACCCTAAATAAATCGCGGGGAAATTCATTCATCATGACTCCACCGTTTTCACCGTCGGCAATTTGGGTAACAAATGAAGGTATATTAACGTTGGCAACTTGCTGTTTCCCGCGTCCTTTAGCTTCAAAATATGGTTGCATTTGTGCTACCAATTTGGTGTCAGAACCTTGAGTTTTGATTAATGCAGTAATACTAATAGCTTCACCACGAGAATTACGCGCAATTAAACGGTTAGGAATATACTTTTGGTCATGGGTTAAGGGAGAACCATCCAATTGTTCTAAGGAATGTTCTTGTATCATTAACCATTTATAACCGCATTCCTTCAAGGCTTTGATATATTCATATAACGTATCAGGATGGTTAGGTAAATGCATTTCTGGAGGTGAAAAACCTTTAACACGTTTGAGTGCATCATCCCCAAACATTGCAGCAAATTCATGCTGCCAAGCTTGAATATGTAGCTTGATATCGGGTATGGGTGTAGAAGGGACAACTGCATGACTCCACATTGTCCCCAACCATTCGACATGGGGTTGATATTGCGAATCGCAAGCAATACGTTTGAGGTTGTTAATAACATCATCGCGTCCCATCTGGCGCAATCCCCAGAGTAAATTACCCGAATAATCGAGCATAATTCGTGGATTGCAACCTTGGGAAATTAAATCAGGGATGAATTCACCCATACGACCGTAACACCATGCAAAAACACCTGCATTGTGGTTGTCTCCATCGTGGGGATGTTCAAACATATTCTGGAGGTTGCTTTGAAGTTCCCCGTTCACACCTGCGGGAATTGTGGGTTGGTGCATGTGGAGAGCGCAACCGAATCCAGCGGTGATATTTTCAAGATGGAGGTTTGTTATGTTTGAAAATATTGGTTTTTGCTGGTTGGTTAGAGAATGGAGTTCTGATTCCCTACCGCAGATATAAGGTTTTTTTGACGTAATGGTATTGGTAAATGGGGTAGTTGCAGTCATAGAGAGGTTTGGTGTGTGTGGGATTTGGGGTTTAGAGTATTCCAATTAAAAAAACATCTAAAGTCGATATCGTAGGATAGGCATCTCGCCTGTCCGAAACATATCTAAACAGGCGGGACGCTTATCCGATAGAATCATTTATTTCTTGGATTACTTTTATTACCCATGATAATGGTTACATATCGGAGGGGGAAAATAGATTAATTATTTTGTCGAAGTCTGATCTGGCTTTGAAACTTACAGCAGTTTTCAGATAAATAGACTAGATGCAAGGGCAGTTAGGCATCGTGCCCTTGCGACCATAATAAGGTAAAGTTCAATGAGCTATAAAGAGGGGGCAATGCCTTGCGCCCCTACCGGGCGTGTAAAATTTATAGACCTCACGCTGATAACGAGACGCTATATTGAGGATAAATCATGCTTAGAGAAATTGACAAAAATATTTGGGTAGCCGAACAACCTTTTAAGTACTTTGGGCTTGAAGTTGGTACGCGAATGACAGTTATTCGCTTACTCAATGGCGAATTAATAACTATTTCTCCTATCCAAATCGATGATCAAACTATTAATCAACTTAATGAAATTGGGCAAGTAACATATATTATTGCTCCAAATCTATACCACCACCTTTTTATATCAAAATTTCAATCCATTTACCCTAAAGCAGAACTTTGGATTCCACCGGGCTTAGAGTCAAAAATACCTAATATTTCGATTTATAAAATTATCAATGTTTTGCAAGGTAATATATTTGAGGAAATTGACTATCTATTATTTGATGGATTTAAAACTCTTGATTTAAGTGGAGTATCCATACTTAACGAATTTGTTTTTTGCCATCGCCAAAGTCGAACGCTGATATTAACAGATACAGCATTCCACTTCAATCAAAGTTTTTCTTTGCGAACGCGATTAGCTGCAAAGTTTCTTGGAATATATGAAAAACTCACCCCATCACCTTTAGAAAAATTAGCGATCGCCGAAAAACAAAAGGTTAAAGATTCAGTCAAAAAAGTCTTAAGTTGGAATTTTAATAGAGTCATTATGGCTCATGGAAGTATTATTGAAGATAACGGAAATCAGAAGTTAAAAGAAGGCTATGAAAGTTTTTTAAATACATCACTATAATTAAATGCAATTTAGATACAGCTTGATTAAAAGTATTAATCATCTTTTGATTTACATTTGTCATTACCTGTTCCATTGCCCGTTCAAATATAACCCTACTCCTTATTCCCTACTCCTACCTTTTGCTGAGAATCATCAAAAACAGAATATTCTAAACGATTTTTTCCATTTTTTTTAATCGTGTACATTAACTTATCAGCATGGTCAATCAGAGTATCAACTTGGTCGGGTATTGTGACAAATGTCACAGCACCAATACTAAACCCAATCCCCCACCCTTGATTTTTAATCGTGTCTGTGAGTTCTTGCCAAACTCTGGGTAAAGCATTTTGAGCCTGTTCAAA
>JANNFJ010000074.1:0-4590 GCA_031379725.1 Calothrix sp. OTE_75_metabat_31 | reverse complement strand
TACATGTAGGGTGCGTTAGCGCTTCTCGTAACGCACCTTCCGAGGCTAAGTATCTTTAAGCGCAAGCGCAGGCTACGCCTTAGCTTGCTTCTCCGCAGGAGTACAAAAATCTTTGGGGTAGCCCTATATGTATTTGTATTCACCTAACATAATTGTTGGGTAACGCTTAAAGCTACACCCAACCTACGTTAATTATGAATTATTTGTACCTATCGGAATTTGAATAATAAACTCAGTACCTTGTCCTGAAGATGAAATACATTCTAATGTTCCACTGTGTTTATCAGTAATAATCTGATAACTAATCGAAAGTCCTAAACCGGTACCTTTGCCTTCAGGTTTGGTTGTATAAAACGCTTGAAATATATTGTTCTTGACTAATTCTGGTATTCCCATCCCATTATCAGCAATGCGAATTATTAAATTTTCTTTACTAGCAGCAGTAGAAACAAAAATTCGTGGTGTCACATGATTTCCACTATTACGGGGTTGTGGATGCGTATCCGATTCTTTAATAGAACCCATCTCATCGATTGATGCAATATGACAAGTAGTGTTAAATGCTTCATCGAGTGCATCGATAGCATTTGCCAGCAGATTCATAAATACTTGATTGAGTTGTCCGGGGTAACATTCGATTGGGGGTAAATTGCCATATTCTTTGACTACTTGAATTGGTAAACGATTTGTTTGCGGTTTGAGACGATGTTGCAAAATCATTAACGTAGTTTCGATACCTTCATGGATATCAACGGCTTTTTTCTGAACTCCGTCAGCACGGGAAAAGTTACGTAATGATTGCATGATACCCCGAATGCGATCGCTTCCCAGTTTCATTGATGAAAGTAACTTTGGTAAGTCAGCAAGAATATGTTCTAAATCAATAGATTCGATGAGTTCTTCAATGTCAGTATCTGAGGAAGGAAACTTTTTTTGATATAGCTTTAACAAATAAATTAAATCTTGAGCGTATTGATTTGCATGATATAAATTAGTTGAGATAAAACCAATCGGATTGTTGACTTCGTGGGCAACTCCAGCTACTAATTGTCCCAAAGTCGAAATTTTTTCACTCTGAACTAATTGCAGTTGCGTTTTCTGTAATTCTTCAACAGTTGCCGATAGTTCTGCTGTTCTTTCTTTGACTCGTTCTTCAAGCTTTTGTTTTTGTTGATCTAATTCAATGTTCAACCGTCGCAGCTTCAATTGTACTTTGATACGTGCTAAAACTTCGTCTTGCTGAAAGGGTTTGGTTATATAATCGACTGCACCAAGTTCTAACCCCTTGACTTTTTCAGGGGTATCAGATAGTGCAGTCATAAAGATAATTGGAATATCTTTTGTTAACGGGTCTGCTTGTAACCGACGACAAGTTTCAAACCCATCAATTTTTGGCATCATGATATCAAGCAAAATTAAATCGGGTGGATTAGCTTCTACTTGCTCAATACCGCTGATACCATCCATTTCTACTAATACCTCATAACCAGCATCCGCTAAAGTTGTATACAAAACTTCTAAATTAGTTGGACTGTCATCAATTACTAAAATAGTCTCGTTTAGTTTAGTATTTTCTACGGGAATTTCTTGCTTTTCTGAATAGTTAAACATAGTTTTAATAAAAATATAAGTTGAAATTATTTTTTGATGTTTTCTTGAATAAACGTTCTAATTTTCTGAATATTTAGATTTTTAGCATATTTACTCAGTTGTTTAACAAATATATGATATTTTTCATCTATCCGAGCAATCCGCTCCAATTCCTGTTTAATTCCTTTAATTTGTCCTTTCCTAACATACTCTAATAACATAGTTAAGTCGGAAGCTGGGGGAATTACCATTTCACTTATCATTACCGTCACTGGTTCTTCAAGTGGTTCGATTGAGGGAGTTGCATAAACCCAATTGATTCGCAGACGTTTTGCTAATATGCTGTATAATTCTTCAGATTGTAAGGGTCTGGTAAGAAAGTCGTCTGCACCTGCTGCTAAAGTTTTTTGTCGGTCGATTTCATATATATTGGGTGAAGTCAAAATTACCAAAGTGTCTTGAAATAATGCTGATTTACGCATTTTTGCTAACATATCCCAACCATCCATAATTGGCATAGCAATGTCACAAATAATTAAATCTGGATGATGTATGCTGGCTTTTTCAAAACCTTCTTGACCGTTACAAGCTTCGAGAATAGTAAAGTTTAAAGGTTCCAATAAGCTCATTAGTAACGAGCGGTTTTCCCAATAATCATCAACTATTAATATTTTTTTATTCCCTCCTGAATAACCGATTATTTTACCACGACTAGTAATAGTGCTACTTTCAGTCCAATCTTCAGGAACTGGACAATCGACTGTAAATTCAAATAAACTGCCAGTGCCAAACTGACTTTTAACTTGAATTTTACTACCCATCATTTCGATAATTTTTTGGCTAATTGTTAATCCTAACCCTGTTCCTCCGGTTTGAGTATCACTATTTACCACCTGTTCAAATGGTAAAAATATTTTTTCGATTTGTTCCGTATTCATCCCCACTCCAGTATCGAAAACCGAAAAATCTATTTTGACGTGAGATTTTGATACTTGGCTATTGGTAACTTTAACTTGTAATTCGACGCTTCCCGCATCGGTAAATTTGATTGCATTATTGAGTAAGTTAGTTAAAACTTGCCGCAATCGTTTTTTGTCAGCATTTATACCTGCTGGTAAATTTTTGGGTGGTTGATAAACAAACTCAATTCCTTTCTTCTCGGCTTGAATTTGGCAAATTTCGACAACTCCTTGAATAAATGAAGGAAAATGGAAATCTGTAGATTGTAATTCTAATTTATGAGCTTCTATTTTGGAAAGGTCGAGAATATCATTGATTAAATTTAGTAGATGAAAACCACATTGATAAATTGTACTAATACCGTGCTTTTGTTCTTCAGAGAGATTTTGCGATCGCGCAAGTATTTGTGCATAGCCTAAAATGCCGTTGAGGGGAGTTCGTAATTCGTGACTCATATTTGCCAAAAATAAATTTTTAGCTTGGTGTGCCGCATCTGCGCTAGTTTCTGCGTCTTTTTGAGCTTCGATAAGTGTGTGAATTTGCTGTGTTAATTCATTAAAATAAGTTGTAATGATTGCTATTTCATCAGTATTTGTATGTGCTTCCTGATGAATATTAGCTTTTTTTAGTGCTTGTCGAGCTACCTGAGAAAGTGCTGTAATTGGATGGGCAATTCTCTGACTTGTATAGAGGGCAAAAAAGTAAGCAGCAGCAACGCTCAAATTCACAGTAAAAAAGATAATTATTATCCGTTGTACTTGAACTTGTTGCAAAGATTTTTCCGCTTTATCTTCCTGTTGTTCGGCAGTTCCAATCGCAGCTATAAGGTGATTAGTAAAATCCTGGATTTGAATATTTTCGTTGTTATTTACTAAGCTATTTAATAATTGCTGTACTTTAGAAGTTTTTCTTTTTTCTAATGTTGTTTCCAAACTATTAAGAAATTTTAAATAGGAGTCTTGATATTGTGTTAGTAATTTTATTTTCGGATTCGTTGATGTCAGGGCAATTGAATCGATCTCACCAAGCGATTTACGAGTCGTAATTGATAGCGCCTTCGCTTGCTGAATCGGGTCTTTTTGTTGTGAAGGTGGAAACGCTATTACTCCTTGCAAACTTAAAGTATTTGTTAACAACCCACTTAATAGTTTACGTTCCTGCCGGACTTGCTGTCGCTGTTCTAATACTTGACGCTGCCAATAATCGCTAATCCCTACCCCACTCAAGCTACCAGACATGGCAATGCCAAGGGCAACAATATTCCCAAATTTAATCTTAGGTTGAATGCTTAGATTGTAAATTTTCTCTTGAATTTTTACTAGTGGTTGAAAAAGCCGATTTGGTAAATTAATAGTAATTTTCGGTTTTTTCAAGTCAGATTCTGGTGTTTGATTGTCATTCGCTAGTTGTGTCATGTGTTGCTAGCTAAGTAATATTACGGTAAGCATTACTATCAATCATAAAAATTACAATGATTAGTATTGTATGTCGTTGATTTCGACTTTTTCGTGAGGACTAGAATCCGGGTTTCTTTAATAAATCCGGATTCTTGCGACCTTTCAAAACTTTTGACACAAACTACACATACCTAAAAATAGATATTTCTAAGTCAGAATACATGGTTATTTTCTCCCACATCAAAAATGTATAATTTGTATCTGTTTATTCAATAGTTCCCATAATTGAAGCGATTATTAACATATAACTGCAACTTTATATTTTGAAAATGATAACTATAATTATGAATTTAAATTATGACAAGTTTTTGCGGTTACAGAAGCTTGAATCACAGACTCCCTAGTATTGGCAGCATATAGTCTCCGAAATCCCGCGATCGCATCGAATGCTGTAGCGAATTGAAACGAAACCTGCTTTTAGCAGGCTACCCTGAATGCCGAGTGGTCTATGTCATTAATTTTGGGGAGTTCTCAAACGTTGAAACTGCTGTAGAGACGTTACATGTAACGTCTCTACATCCCGCAAAATTAATGACACGCACCACTAGTACCCCACCACATAAGTTTTGAGGGGTGAGTAAAC
>JANNFJ010000059.1:0-4560 GCA_031379725.1 Calothrix sp. OTE_75_metabat_31 | reverse complement strand
TTGAGCGAACTTGGTAAATTTGATGCTGAGGCACGGGAGCATTTGCGCTCCTTTACCGAAGAAGTAATGGAACGGGCTGAACGTGCATCTGAGAATGTTGGAGGTGGTGGTACTACAAATGTAGGGCAAACAGGTTCTGGCTCAATGGATGTGCAAGCAACGGTTGATGATCTACGAGCCGAAATTGCTACATTACGAACAGAATTGCAACGTTATCGCACTAATTATGCGGGTTAATGGTTTATAGCTTCACCAAGCGTCTTGCTTGCCCTCAAAAGTATCTTGCCTCAAAATATTCAATTTGGACAAGGCTTGGTAGTTTAAACCGGACAGGCAAGATGCCTATCCTACGGTGACCAATTAATAACCAATTATAAAAAGTGTCTTTTGTTCTGCGGTGATTCTGTTCAAAACCAGCGGTACATAAAACAAATGGAAAAAAGTTACTTAGACAAGGCATACCGCTGGAATCGTGAAAACTATTCGAGTCGGCGGCGATTTATAGACATTTGGTCGTTTGTGCTGAATTTGATGTACAAGCTTTGGCTGTTCAACAAATCCTGGAGTTATCCTGGTGGAATTACTGAAGCCAAGCAAGCAGCAAGACGACGGGCACAGGCAATTTGGATTCGTAATACTTTACTCGATTTGGGTCCGACTTTTATTAAAGTTGGGCAATTGTTCTCGACTCGTGCTGATATTTTCCCCGTGGAATATGTCGAAGAATTATCGAAGCTGCAAGACCGAGTGCCAGCTTTTGGTTACGAATTAGTCGAATCAACTATCGAGAAAGAATTAGGAAAAAAAATTCCCGCACTTTTCGCGCAATTTGAACCCGTTCCCCTGGCTGCAGCTAGTTTAGGGCAAGTTCACAAGGCAGTTTTACATTCCGGGGAAGAAGTTGTTGTCAAGGTGCAGCGTCCCGGTTTGAAAAAACTATTTGAAATCGACTTACAAATCCTCAAAGGTATTACCCGTTACTTTCAAAGCCATCCGAAGTGGGGTAAAGGACGCGACTGGACTGGTATTTACGAGGAATGCAGTAAAATTCTTTGGGAAGAAATAGATTATCTTGGTGAAGGTCGCAATGCTGACACTTTCCGACGTAATTTCCGAGCATATGATTGGGTGAAAGTTCCCCGTGTATATTGGCGTTACGCCTCGCCGAGCGTCCTCACGCTTGAATATGCACCTGGTATCAAAGTTACCCAGTACGAGGCTTTAGAGGCAGCAGGAATCGAGCGGAAAGTAATCGCCCGGTATGGTGCAGAAGCCTATTTGCATCAACTTCTTGATGACGGCTTTTTCCATGCTGACCCCCACCCCGGCAATCTTGCCGTTAGCCCCGAAGGAGCGTTAATATTTTACGACTTTGGGATGATGGGACGCATTAAGTCCAACGTCCGCGAAGGATTGCTAGAAACCATGTTTGGTATTGCTTCCAAAGATGGCGATCGCGTAGTACAATCACTGATCGATTTAGGAGCTTTAGCACCAACCGATGATATGGGCCCGGTGCGACGTTCGGTACAATATATGCTTGACCACTTCATGGACAAGCCGTTTGAAAACCAATCGGTTGCTGCCATTAGTGAGGATTTGTACGAACTAGCTTACGATCAACCATTTCGATTTCCAGCGACATTTACCTTCGTTATGCGGGCTTTCTCCACCCTCGAAGGTGTCGGCAAGGGGTTAGATCCAGAATTTAACTTTATGGAGGTTGCCAAACCCTACGCAATGCAGCTTATGACCAACACAAATGGTTCCGAAGGAAATAGTTTACTCAACGAACTCAGCCGTCAAGCCGTTCAAGTCAGTACTACGGCTTTAGGACTGCCCCGCAGGCTCGAAGATACACTCGAAAAACTCGAACGCGGTGATGTTCGCTTGCGAGTCCGTGCGATCGAAACCGAACGTTTGTTAAGACGACAAAGCAGTATTCAACTTGCAATCGTCTACTCCGTGATTATCGGTAGTTTTACCCTTTCAGCCTCGATTTTATTGGTTAAAGATTATATATGGTTGGCAGTATTTGTCATTTTAGTCGCAGCGCTCATATCATGGTTGCTAATTAGAGTGCTTATGCGTCTCGACCGTAATGACCGTACGTATTAAATGTTTGTTGTAAAAAAATCTATGAAACTTCAGTCTACCGGAGCAACTGACCCCGGACTTATTCGTTCTAGTAATCAGGATGCTTATTATGTTGACCCGAAAGGACGATTTTTTATCGTCGCAGATGGGATGGGTGGTCATGCAGGTGGCGAAGAAGCAAGTCGAATTGCAAGTGAGGAAGTTCAATCTTGTTTAGGGGCACATTGGGATTCCTCTATACCTACAGAACAATTGCTCGAAAAAGCTCTGTTACAGGCAAATGAAGCGATTTTGCACGACCAGCAAAACCACCCCGAACGTGCGGATATGGGAACTACTGCTGTTGTGGTCGTTTTTCGAGACCAAGATTCGCCTTGGGTAGCTCATGTGGGAGACTCAAGGTTATACCGCTTACGCGATTTACAACTCGACCAAGTGACCGAAGACCATACTTGGGTGGCACGGGCACTCAAAGTCGGCGATATCACTCCCGACGAAGCGCGAATCCACCCTTTCCGTCATGTGTTATCCCGCTGTTTGGGACGCGAAGATTTAACCCACATTGACGTTCAAAAACTCGACCTCAAGGAAGGCGATCGCTTACTATTATGCAGCGATGGTTTAACTGAAGAACTTATCGACGATAAAATTGCAACCCATATGCAAGAATCTCCTATGCTTGATAAAGCTGCAAATGCGCTAATCGAAGCTGCCAAAGAGCATGGTGGACACGACAATATTACAGTTGTACTTGTCTTGCTTGGTAATTAATAAAGTCAGTGGTCAGTAGTTAGTGGTCACTGGTCAGTGGCAGAATTTCCCTATAACCATACCCTACCTAGTACCGTTTTGTTCAATTTGAGCATTTTTCACATTTACAATTTGATACAAATAAATTTAACCTCCAAAATGTAGTTTGGGGGTTAAATTTATAGTATTTGATAAATTGACATCTTGCACTATTTGCGATACTGCAAATAAAATGCACAGTTAACATCTTTCATCGTCTCTGTTTTGTTACAAAGGGGATGAAATTTGTTTACATCGTCGAGGCTTCAAAATCCCCAAATTACCGAAATCGACCACGATCGATTTGAGGTCTATATCAACGGACTGAAGCGCAAATGAAACATTAGACAAAAATCCCCCCTAAAAGGTGTGGGCAAATTGTCAAACAGTTGTTATCTTTCTTAATACAGAGGTACAAATTCAGGACAAAGCAAAATACAAAATTTGACTTTCGGCATCTCACGAAAACTCGAAACTGTCCGTCATCTATTGTTAACCTTCTCTTTTTCGGAGTTTATCTATGAATTCACCAATCCAATTGACATTAGAGCAACAATTCAATATCCGCTCGTTTGCTACCCAAGTCAACGACATGAGCCACGAACAAGCGCAAGACTTTTTAGTTAAGCTTTACGAACAAATGGTGCTGCGTGAAGCTACCTATAAAGAGCTTCTTAAGCATCAATGGGGTTTAGATTCGGGCGCTATGGCATAGGCATTTTTAGTTTGTCTAATGTCGCAGTGAGCGACCTCCTTCTCTTGCTTGGTTCCTCGTTGGGAAAAGAGCTGGGGATGCCGGGGCGTCAATGCGATAATTATCAAGTTAACAATTCAAAAGTATACGTAGACTACATAAATACTCTGTGTCGGTACATTGCAATACGTGGTTCTTTTTTCGCATCAGACTAAAAATATTAATAGTTGACCTGCCCACAAGTAGATATTCGTTCCACAGTGACACGATATTTTTTACCGTACATCACAATTAAATAGTACTTGTATCTTGGTCGAATAGGTTGCATTTAAATTCCTCGTGCAGTAACCAAAGTTTTCCAAACGAGTACTAAGACGCTTTTCCTCTTTGACGACTATAGCCAGTGTTTCGCTGCTATGCCCACTTATATTTATATTTCTTATAAGGCTTTTTTACAACAGCATATATTTAATCTTAATGTTACTTAATATAAATCATAAGTAATTGTTACATTGACAGAAAGAAAAATTTATCAAATTTTTAGGCCGAAAGGTCGAAGGGAGAATCAGTATTAATCGCTGCCAGCTTTGCTAAGATTTGCGGTTTAATCTTTTCGTACTCAGTTTTCAGGTAGCTTTTGCTAATTTGGGGTTGAGCAGACGAAGGTAACGTATTGCTTATAGAAACCCATTCTTGCAGCCTGCGGCATTGAGCAGAGGCAATAGTTGACATCATAATATGGGTAGGGCGACTAGGTTGCTCGCGGGCAAATAATAGCAAGCGGTAATAGCCTGTTTGCCCTAATAGATATGTAGTTTCCTGACCAAAACTGGTTTTGAGGTCAAGGTAATAAGGTAGCCATTTAGCCCCAAATCGACGGTTATAGATAACAGTAAGCCACAATAGCATTGGATGGGGAGCGCTGATGAAGAGGAACTGATTATAACGAGTACAGACCGAACGTTTTTGGATTTCCACAA
>JANNFJ010000028.1:0-1922 GCA_031379725.1 Calothrix sp. OTE_75_metabat_31 | reverse complement strand
TACTCAGTATCTGAGGATGAATCATTCTCAATTAACAGCACATAATCCTCGATTAACTTAGCTAAGTGAAGAGGTAACGGTAATTTGAGAGGTTCATCATGATGAAGTGCTATGTGTCTTAGTTCGTGTGCTAAAGCAGCCCAAAGAGATGGATTGTCTTCTGGTTGAACGCAAGCAACTGTTAGCTCGACTAAACCTGGATTCCAATAATAAACATCAGGTGATGGTGGATGACTTTTTTCTTCCTTTGTTTTCCTATTTCTAGTTGTCCAAGTTGATGCTTTGGAAAGGTCACGGTTTAACTTAAATTGCTTTGGTGTATTGTAAGTGCTTGCAAAAACTCGCTCACCCATTTGAAAAATCCCTTCGCTAAAGCCGTTCCCATCTCCATCAATTTGAGCGTACCATTCCGGTGTTTCGTGACTTTGACTGTCACGCACCCTGACGATACGAAGATTTGAGTCAAAATTTTCAATTTTTGAAAGGTTCTCCCTGCCAAAATTCACGCTATCTTGCGTAATATTTCCGTTCGTTAACCAACTCCAAGTACTTCTTAAGTTTTGTGCGTGACAAAGTAGAAGTGTGTCTCCAAGGGATAATACATCATTAAGTTTTGGTTTGATGAATTTTGTTACAGCATCTTCGGAACGCTGATAGCCTTGTGCTTCCCCTCGCCCAATCCTTAAAAGAACCTCTCGGTAAGGCAACCAGTTATTTCCCAATCCTGAAGCAATTGCTTTGATTTCTGTAGTATCTGATGCCATATAAATCATGACTGGTAAGCGTACAGTACTGCCGTCGCTACTGGTGGAAGAATTTTGCCTTATCATCCAAATACCGACGTAATTTATTTTTTTTGGTAAACCTTTTTCGTCTGTCACTTTTTTCTTTGAATTTTGAGTAGTTTCAATAACTAACTGTGGCGGTTGTGCTTGTACGCCTAATTGGCGTAACAAATCAAGAAATCCGTTTGTAGCACGATGGGGTAGATTTTCAGTATTGCCAGTGCTAATAAACTGCGTCCAACGTCCCCTCATGGCAAATCCTTTGCGAAGGGCATCTTTCGGGTCGGTATTATCGGGAAACTTATCAGCACCATCAAGTTCAATAAACGCTACTGTTATTCCTGAACTTTGAGGAACCTGTACTTCCACATCTCGACAGCGTTGATTAATTGCTTGACGACGGCGTTCTATTCTGCTGCTGATATTTGAGTCAAGTTGCAGTCTATCCCCAAGCGAACCCAAAATGTAAGGTTGTATATTTAGGGTAAAATTTAAATCAGGGAATGTATAAGGGAATAATTCCGACTCCAAAATTCCCAATAAATTACGTATGGATTTAATTATGGTATTTGCTGTTGGCTGGCTTTGAAACCAAATTTCTACAGTCAAATATGCACCAACACATTGATTAATCGCACAACAACGTTGTGCTTGCAATTTTTCTGAGATAGCTTTTGACCTTAGAAAAAAAGGATTTGGTGGACGTTTTAACGGATTACTAACTCTTCTAGGTGCTTCAACAAATTCCCATTCATGTTTTAGTAATTCTGCAATTTGCTCGGCAAGTTCGCGGCGATTTGCTGGACTGAAACCTGGTTCAACGTCATGAGCCGGTTTAATTCCATTGCGGTAAACTAACGCAGCATTTGGGCTATCGCTCAATTTAAGAGTAGATACTGGGTCATCAATGATACTTTGTGGTGTTGGAAATTGCCGTTGCCGATTTAACCGATTGAGTAAAGCTGGTAAACCACTACCCCAAATCCAACCGTATTGTGAGCCGCCATTTTGTTGGTCTGAGGATGGCAAACGACCTCTTCCTATAGGTGCAACTTGGAAGCTTTGTGAGTTTTGCAATCCTTCAATCCAAGGCACGTTAGTAAGCAAATAAACGCTGGTTTCTTTATCCCAAGGTAA
>JANNFJ010000014.1:0-5424 GCA_031379725.1 Calothrix sp. OTE_75_metabat_31 | reverse complement strand
CTGAAAGAATTAAGTAATGCTAAACTTTCAGATAGTTGTTTCAAGATAAAGGACAACGCTTTATTATTTGTAAATAAACTTCAAGAATTATCTGAGTCTAAGCGTCTTCGTCTTGCTTCTTTCATTCTAACACGTTGTTTTATAGTTGTTGTCTCTACTCCAGATATAGAATCTAACGCACCCTACGTATCTGTAATATAACGTCTTTATTGAGTTAATCGACCAATATTTTAACGCATTTTCCTAAACATTATAAAATCAGATGATATGTATCTTTACCCGTTTCTGGAAGTACAATTAGTCGCTGATTAATTACATCAGGTTGCAATCCTAATTCTTCCATTGGAATGACACCAAGAAGTGCGTCTTCTCCTCCAGGTAATTCAACACATGTGAATTCACCTTTTCTACCTTCGACTGTTAAACTTAAACGTTTAAAAAGACGAGCTTTTATTATACCAGCAGCAGTTTTAACTTCAATTTCTCCAGAAAGTGGTAAGCCTAATTGATTAATAATATCTGCTGGTAAACATAGACGAGTTGCACCTGTATCGACTAAAACATGATCTAAGGTAATCGAGCGAACTTGTTCGTTAGGAATAAAACTACGTTCGGCTAAAATTTCATCGACTAAATTTGTAACTGTAATTGTAATAGTGATAATTCCCATTTTACTATTAGTTGTCATTATTTTAGCTCCCAATTTACGGGACTATAATCAGTTATAATTATACTTAATATGAAAAATTTGGAAAATTTTAAATAGCGAAAATTGCTCGTGTTCTATGTTAAAAACTTTGAGGGGTTGCTAGATCCCCGACTTCTTAAAGTATGCCATTGGCGAATAAGGGGTAACACCCCTCAATATCCGTTACATATAGCCTTTCCGAATGCCCACAATCCCGCCCTACCATCGAATGGTAGGGCTAATCGGAACAAAGCCTGGTTGAAGCAGGCTAAGTCCCAAGGGGACACGCTACGCGAACGCTTCGATTAGCCCCAGGCTTCAAGCCTGGGGCGGTCTTTCGGGCTTTTCGTGGGGTCTCTCCCCCCATTCACCAACAGTATCCGTAAAAGTTGTCGGGGATCTGGTTATCTCGATTGGGTCAAAATTAGTCGGTGGCTGTAGCATTTTGCTCGCATACTATATAAAGCTGCTACTATTGCGAATTAGCATTGCTTACACGGTTTTTTCGACTACGTTCGTAACATGGGATTCTTCCCTTCGCTCAGAATGACAGTTTATTTAGGGACTTAGGGGCCAAAATTAATGGGGTAGTGCGAGCATCTTGCTCGCATACTATATAATTACGTTCGTAATAATTATGTTCATAACATAGGATTCTTCCCTGGGAGTCAGAATGACAGTTTATTTAGGGACTTAGAAACCAAAATTAATGGGTAGTGCGAGCATCTTGCTCGCATACTATATAATCTCGCATACTATATAATTATGTTCGTAACATGGGATTCTACCCTGCGCGAACCCTTTGGTCATAATGACAGTAGCATCTTTGTTGTTCTGATTACTAGTACAGGTCGGCATCAATAAATCAACTATTCCAAAAATACAAAAAGCCTCTAATCTAAACTTTATCTCTTCTGCCTCCTACCTTCATGCAATAGTGAGTTGAATAAAACGATATGCTCATTTATTTAACCTGTTCAAAAGTAAAAGTGGGAAAGGAGTAGATGAGTATATCTGACGTAAAAATTATACTAGTAGAACCAGCAGGCCCATTGAACGTGGGTTCGGTAGCGCGGGTAATGAAAAACTTTGGATTAAATCAACTTATACTAGTCAACCCCCAGTGCGATCGCTTGGGAGATGAAGCCAAACTCATGGCAGTTCGTGCCAGAGATATTCTCGAAACAGCAGTACTAGTCGAGACTTTGCCCCAAGCGTTACAAGGATGCCGTCATGCGATCGCAACTACAGGTACTGACCACGACTTAAATGTACCTCTGGAATCTCCTCGCACTGCCCTACCCTGGTTACTCGAAAGTGCCGGACAACCAGCAGCTTTGATATTTGGTCGTGAAGACCGAGGATTGACCAATCAAGAATTAAATTATGCCCAGAGGTTTGTCCGCATTCCCTCATCAAACGAATATACCTCGCTGAATCTGGCATCGGCTGTAGGAGTGTGCTGTTACGAACTTGCCCAAAGCATTGCCAATACTGATGACTCCCCAGCTATTCAAAATACTGACCAAGAAAACCAATTAGCCCCTCTGGATGTTGTCGAATCATACTACCAGCAGTTAGAATCACTACTACTCGATATTGGCTTCCTTTACCCCCATACCGCTAGCAGCCGGATGGAAAAATTCCGACAACTGTACAATCGGGCACAACTACGAACCCACGAATTATCTATGTTGAGAGGAATTTTGCGGCAGCTACGATGGTCGCTTCGTAACAAAAATAACCAGCAAGATTTATAACTATTATCTATAATATGTACGCAGCCATCATCCCAAAACAAATAATATGGCCTACACTTAACAACGAAATGCTACTGAATAGCACTAATTTATTTTTATTAAAATTTTAATCGACAAGTTAAATTAATACATTTTCGCTATCAAGTTATTTAGGTGTGCATCCAGGTTTGGGAGTCGGCAAACATTCATTTGAGTGGGTAACAAGGAGTAACGGTGTCAAATTCAGGTTATAAATTAACATCTTCAGGGCGTAAACCAGTTAGCGGTCATCAGGAACCCCGTGTGGTACAGAAGGTCAAGGTAGCAAAAAAACCGCAACCACCACGCGAACAGGTCAATCAAACCATCGATGCTACAGGTGTTCGTGTCAAGCGAATCCCCAAGGGACAAGCCCCAAGAATAGGAGTTCCCGTTGTTCGTACATCGCGTATCCCATCTTCTCCTACCCGTCCTGCATCAAAAGCAAAAGGACAAATCCCTCCGTTCAATCCCAACACCGTCAAGGTCAAATCGGTCAGAGTCCGCAAGCAACCTTTACCCCGTCGAACTGTTAATTCCCGTAAAACTCGCTTAAAGCCAATGGCGCGTAATATTTTATACGGGCTACGATTATTAATAGTTGGCGTGGGAATTGGTGCAATTGTTGGTACGGTGTTATCGGTATTAGACCCTGCTACAAGACTTTCAAGTGCAAATTCGCTTTCGAGTATCGAACAAGCACAGCCGCAGGCTAGTCAGTCCCCAACTAACCAAAGTTCAGGGTTACTGCTATCGCAAGAAATTACCCCGTTAAAAACTGCAATCCAAAGCTTGGTATCCACGACTCCCAATTTGGCACCGGGGGTTTTTGTTGTCGATTTAGATAACGGTAGCTATGTAGATATCAACGCCGCGAAAACTTTCTCATCTGCCAGTACGATTAAAATACCAATTCTTGTGGCATTTTTCCAAGAAGTCGATGCAGGTCGAATTCGTCTTGACGAAACTATGGTGGCTAAACCAGAACACATCGTCGGTGGTTCGGGAGACATGCAATCGAAACCTGCGGGTACAACCTACAGTGCTTTAGAAGTCGCTACTAAGATGATAATTATTAGCGATAACACTGCAACAAATATGTTGATTGAACGCTTGGGTGGTATGGAAACTTTAAACCAGCGGTTCCGCAGTTGGGGACTATCAGCAACAGCGATTCGTAATGTGTTACCCGATTTACAAGGAACTAATACTACTAGTCCCAAAGAATTGGGTAGTTTGCTAGCAATGGTCAGTAAAGGCAACTTAGTTAGTATGACATCACGCGATCGCATGTTTGATATTATGCGTCGCACCGTCAAAAACACTTTGCTACCCTCTGGTTTAGGGCAAGGTACAATTATTGCTCACAAAACCGGAGATATTGGTGCAATGGTTGCAGATGCAGGTATAATCGACCTCCCCGTTGGCAAACGCTATCTTGCTGCTGTAATGGTACAACGTCCGAATAATGATGTCGGTGCAGAAAGATTAATTGGTTCGATTTCCCGTGCAGCTTACCAGCAATTTAGCCAAACAGCACCAGCCGGCTTAAACAATACTATTCCTGGTAACTCACCCAATCCGGGCATGGTTCCACCACAATCGAATAACATACCAGCAACTGGATATCAATCACATGTAACTGGATATCAATCACCTGTGACAAATTCCGTACCGGCAACAGGCTATCAATCCCCAGTTGTAACTCCGCAGTACTATTATCCTTACCAGCGGTAATTTATTTGGATTTTCTCACTCTCAAAGTTAGTAGCAGTTGATAATCAAGCAACTGAAGTTTTAATTAAATTGTAAAATTTCAACTGTTTTAAACATCCATATGCTGAAAACTCATGAAGATTTTATACAAATGGAGGAATATTAAACAATAAGTTTGATAATATGTGAAATTCAACTTGATTTTGGGAATTAATACCCTGAAATTAGCTACTATTTATGACTATGCAGTATATACAGCCATCACTATTAGAATTTGAGAACGAAAATAACTTTCTAAGAGTATTCAAATTAAAAAAATATCCAAAGTCGATATCGTAGGATAGGTGTCTCGCCTGTCCTACAAATATCTGGACAGGCGAGACACCTATCTTACGGGATCATTCATTTCTTGGATTACTCTAATTAAAAAATTATCGCATTATCAGGGCGCAATGCCTTGCGCCCCTACATATTAACTATTTATTTTCTGGTGTTCGCATAACCTTTGAAAATACAATTCAAGGCAATAAATCTAAAATATTTAAACTCCCCACCTTTTCTTCTTCAATAATTAAACTCACTCGCATTGGTGCAACATAATCCTGCCGATGCTTATAGGTTGCTTCTCCACCTACGATTAATGGTTGCGTATACACTTCGATTTGCTGATCTATCAGATTGACAATCCAGTAAAATTTAATACCAGCGCGGGCATAAATACGCTTTTTGAAAGTGCGATCGCGTTCAAGGGACAAATCGGCAATTTCCACTACCAAAGCTACATCTTGCGAACTAGGATGACTTTCGAGATAATCGCTACTATTACCTCGTATAACAGTAATATCTGGTTCGGGTTCGCTATCTTCTAATACAATTGGTTCTTGTGCGTCCACAGACCACCCTGGAGGAACAATTTTTTCTAAACCATTACGAATTAACTTGCTGACGACGCGATGCGGCGGATTTCTTGGCATTTTTTGAATTATCCACCCTTCCAACAATTCCACAGGGTCATCTTCGGTAAGTATACCAAAACTAACCATTTGACGATACTGCCCAACGCGCCAACGCCAAACTGGTGTTGGCATTGATATTTGGTCGATATTATGGATGTCATCAATGAAGCCAGACACAACTTTAACTTACTGACGATATGGTGGATTGATTCTAGCACAAGGTTTTATCAAAGTCACAAGCAAGTTGTCTATGTTAAAAGTTTCCAATGGTTCCTTTAAAATCCCG
>JANNFJ010001416.1:0-7670 GCA_031379725.1 Calothrix sp. OTE_75_metabat_31 | reverse complement strand
TGAAGTTAACTGACCTTGAACTTTGGCCAGAGCTTAACGGTCTTACATATAATCAACTACCTATGAAAGTAAGAGCAGATATTGACCGCCGTTCAATATCATCAATAGTCTTGATACCCGAATCAAGCTCAGAATCAGAAGAAACATTTTTTCTAAAACAAATAGCTTTTGAACGTCTCAATACTCATGGAGTAGCTTTGAGTCGTCAAGAAATACGTAATCGTGTTTATTCTAGTAATTTTAATAAACTATTGATTGAACTAGCAAGTAACAAAATATTTGCTAATGCGTGGGATATTCCTATTAACAATCCAGAAGAATTACTCAATAATAACCTGTACAAAAAAATGGAAGATGTCGAATTAATTTTACATTTTTTCGCGCTTCGTCATGTAGAAGATTTTTATGGAGAAATGGAAGTATTTCTGAATACTTATATGCTTAAAAGCTTGAATTTTTCTAATGAAGATATACAGGTTCTCAAAGAAATTTTCCTGAAAACTATAGAATTAGCTCATGCTGTATACAAGGAGCATTTATTTAAGCCTTTTGATACCAAGTCAATGATGTGGGAACATGATGGCTATAAAGCTTATTATGATGCTGTGATGATTGCATTTAGTAGACATTTACAAGAAGCAGATATATTAATCGAACGTCGAGCGCACATAATTGAAGAAACAAAAGAATTATTTCGAGAAGATACATCAAAAGTATTTATAGAAGGTAGAAAAACTAAAGCTGATGTTCAAAGAAGTATACAACTATTCGACGATATACTTTCTAGAATTGTTGCAGGATAGAGCGGATGTTTCAAAATATTTTAGAAACAGTTCAAGGAGATATTTCTACAATTCGTAAGATTATAAAAACTAACGACCAATTTAAAGATATGATTGGTAGGCAAGAATTAGATTTAAAATTGTTGACACCACTTGTAGAAAATATTCCCAATACAAGAAAGTGGAAAATCTACGAACATTCTGCTGCCGTAACAAGACTATATGCAATCTATGAACGTTTTGTAGAAGATTTAATTACAGATTGGTTAGCCGTATTACCAAAAATATACCTAAGCTATTCAGATTTGGAAGAAAGAATTAGAACTACTCACCAGACAGGTGTTGGAAAGTTATTAATAGATTTAAATAAGAATAGGTACGAGCATCTTTCAATTAAAAAAGTTATTAGTGGTATATCCCGTGGTGTAATGGATGATAAGGGATACGAGTTGTTATTAGATGCATTTTTAATTCACGAACAAAATTTACGTAAAGAAATTCTAGATAAGCTATTGGCTGATGCTGGTATACCAAATGCATGGATTTGGCTTGAAAAACATCGATTGATTAAGAATTTCGTACAAGAAGTTAGAGGTAATCAAAATACTGCTGAAGGTGAACTTAATGAGCTAATCAGCTATCGAAATGATGCTGCTCATGGACGAATAGCATACGATGTTTTGGGTTCAAAGTCACTGATTGAATTATGTGATTTTATAGAAGCTTTATGCGAAGCTCTCACGGAATTAGTTACTTATCGGGTTATTGAAAGACAGAAGTTTTTGGGGCATATAAAAGAAATTGGCAAAATTACAGAGTGGTTTAAAACCCCTCAAGCAGGAGTTGCTAAAATTAAAGAATCTACTTTATCTGTGGGAGATAGCCTTTTTCTAGTTGGTGAAGCCTGTTGCCAGTTGAGTAAAATAGAAAGTATTAATATTAATAATAAACCAATAAACATGATAGAAGCAACTTCAGATGTAGAGGTGGGTTTAAAGTTTAATATGAACGCTAAAAAAGGCTTACGTATATATAAATTATTTTTGTAACTAATATAAACAAAATGTAATTTTTTAATAAATATATTACTTACTGTTATTCGACATAAATATTTGGGAACTTTATAAATAAGTCCATCAAAATTTACGAATCAGAACTATGTCAATACTGCGTAGGTTTTGGTTTAGATCCCCCCAACCCCCCGCATTCATTGGGGGGCTAAAAGCCTCTTAGAGTCCCCCAACTTATCGGGGGATTCAGGGGGATAAATTTTAGGAATACTTCTTAACCGAGCAGTATTGGGAACTATGTAGTTTACCAAAATAAAATTTAAGGTGCATCATGGCGCTGATGTTCCCTGAACAGTTGCGTTCTGATTCTCAAAGTTCAGCAGAAAAATTCTTACATCAAGCATTTCAAAAACAATTAATAAAGGATATCTTGATCCTGAAGACTCCGGCAACATTCAATACCGCGTAAGTTTATACGGATTTAAGTCACAAAAAATAAATAGCTAGCAACAAATGTAACTTCGAGTATAGACTCATCTCTAGCTGATGGGTGATATTAATGGAGTTGAAATTCAATAGACTGTATCCATAACTTGAATTGATATGATTGAGGAAATTGAACGTGAAACGCTTTAACGATGTCTCTAAATTTATTGGTGCTGGCGCTCTTGCATTAAGCTTGGCTACTCTACCCGCTTTAATGCCTGTTTCGGCTCAAACAAACACGAATACAGGTACAACAACCACTACAACTACAGATGGTACTGCTGTAGAGAGCCGCGTTACTGATGGCGATCGCTCGGATGGCGATTGGGGTTTGATGGGATTACTTGGTTTATTTGGTTTATTAGGTCGTAAAAGTCGAAAGGCTAATGAAACCGTGGCTTACAACGACCCAAATGCAGTGGGAACTGGTGTTCGTAGATAATAGCGTTAATTTAGGCTATCTCAAAAATATTTAAAGATGCAAAGGTTTAAATAGGAAGTAGAAGTAAGAAAAAGTCTTGCTATCTGCTTCCTTTTTGATTTTTATATAGGAAATAGGTAGTTTTTTTTCTAAAACTTGATTATATTTCAAGCGCTTCAGTTAGGCGCACCTAAATAATAATAATCGGAGAAGAGGGGGTAGACGGGCATTTTATTTGTTGACAAAGTTGTGTAAAAATTAGTGTGTTGATTCAGATTCTAACCTTTTTATAAATTCAGCTAGCGCTTGTTCTTCCGTACTAACTACAATGCCCGGTTTTGCTCGCATAATTGTTAAGTAATATTGAAAAGCATCCTCATCCTCTGGATGTTGTTTAATATAATTTCTCAATTCTTTCTTAGTTAATTGTTGATAGTTACTCATCTGATTAATTCCTCGCCATTACTTAAAATTTCTACTTCAATTGTTTCACCTATTAAAACCACGATTCGTTGTGAGCGAGTATCGTATCTTGTTAGTTCAATTGTTGTTAATAAGTTACTTGCCCGTACAGATATACGAAAAAAGGTTTTTAGTTGTTCTACTGTAGGCACTAGTTTAATTTACCTCCTTACTACTATTATCGCGTAGATATCTTGACTGTTGTTACCCTTGTTTGCATTAGTCGTTGGTTAAACCTCTTTTAAATTGTTGATTTGTACTTAATAGCTAAGAATTCGGTTTGATTTGACCACTGACCACTAACAACTGACCACTGACATTTTAATTATTTATCGCTCCCCTGACTAAAATCACTGTACTTTCAACACCATTAACAATAGCTTCCGGAATATTTCCCTTCATCGCATGTTGCAATAATCCTTCTCGTGAAGCACCGATGACGACAACATCGTAATCTCCGGTTTTCGCAAGGTTAATTATACCTTCTGCAACTGAATTGGCTTTAACAGGTTCGGCAATAACAGTACTCGATAATTTCCGATTACGCATAAGTTTACGAATCGCTAGCTCTAACACCGTCATATCGGGTTTAATTTCGGAAGGATGAAAAACCCTAGTGAGGCGAATTTGCGGGTTTTGACTTAAAGTCATTAATGCTGGTAGCAGATGAATTGCTGCCCATGCATTGGGACCCCCTGCCATTGGTACCAGCCAACGGTTGAATTGGGGAGTTAGAGAAGTTTGTGCTGACATTTTGGGTAGAGTCTCAACTGTAGTATGCGACAGCGAAGAATTGCTGCCATTGAATAAAGTTGTCTGGACTGAGGCCGAGGAGATAACTGTCAACTTATTCAGTTTGACTTTTGGCTCTTGAATTGTCGGGAGTTTAACCAGAATTATTTCACAGGTGGCTTGGCGAATTACAGTGTCTACAACGTTTCCAAATATACGTCCAGGTGTGGTAGTAGTACCTTTCCAACCCATTAAAAGAATATCAATGTGTCGGTCGCTAATTGTTTCTAAAATGGCTAAAGAAATGTCATGAGCAACCCGAATTTGGGTATGGATAGGAATTTTCCATTTTTTCCCTAAAACTTCGGCTTGACGCAGCAATCGCCGACTTTTGGCAGTACGAACTTGGGTTTCGGCAGGGGAAGTGTAGCGGGGAACGAGCATAATTTGCACGCATTCGATTTCGTAATGGCGATCGCGGGCAATGGCAATTGCCATTTGGATTAATGTGGCTGCGGTATCGGGGTTAGCGATGGGCAATAATAATCGACCTCGACCAAGACTGGGCGATCGCGTTTGGTAAACAATATAAGAAGGTTCGGGTTGGGGCCCTTGGTGACGGTTTTCGCAGTTGAGTTGATGAGCTTCAGCGCGGATAATATCGGCACGGGTAATAATACCAATTAACCGTCGCCCTTCGACTACTGGCAATCGACTAATTTTGTAACGGTCGAGTAAATACAATACGTTACTAAGATTATGTGCCGGTGCTACTGTTATGGGTTGGGTTGTCATAATTTGCCGCAGCACACCAGTATTCGATAACTTACCCTCATTAACTTTGAGCAAGTCGCTTTGGGTGATAATTCCTACTAATGCACCATCATCAACAACTGGAAATCCCCGATGGTGCGATCGCGCAAATGCTTGCATTGCATCTTCAATAGTCAAATTTACATCGAGGGTTTCGACTCGACTTTGCATAACTTGTTTGGCAGTCAAGTTTGTGAGAATACCTTCGGGTGTAACTTGTTGTTGAATTGTAATACCGTTTAATTTCAAAAGTTTGTCATAAAGCGACCCCGGTACTAACTTTTCGGCAACCAGATACGATGTTACCGAACCAATCATCAATGGTAATACTAAATTAAAATCGGTGGTCATTTCAAAGACAATCACAATTGCAGTAATCGGAACCTTGGAAACACCGCTAAAAAATGCTCCCATTCCCGCTAAAGCATAAGTTGTCGGCGAGCCAACCCCCAGTAAATATACTTGAAAAGCTCCGATAATATGCCCTAAAGATGACCCTAAAATTAGACTTGGTGCAAATAATCCCCCTGGTGCGCCAGAACCAAAGGCGATTAAGGTCAGAATAAATTGGGCAACAAATGCGATCGCAGCCAAAGGAGCATTTGCCGAACCCAAAATCACAAATTCGCGCAATCCCGTATTATCACGAAATGATTCTGGCAATATTGATACGATTGCTCCTGAGACAAGACCCGCTAAAGCCACCCTTAGCGGCAAACTGATGTGCAATCTTCGGTATAATTTAATGCTGTAAATCAGCCCTTGGTTAAACAATGCAGCAAAAACGCCTGCACAAATTCCCAGTATTAAAAAAAATGGAAGTTCGGTAATTGTAAAACTACTTAAATTTTTGGTTGCTTCGAGATTCAATTGTAAACTTCCACCACCCAACAACCGCGAGACAACCCCACCAATAAACGAAGCGATGATGGCAGTTCCCAGGGTGATTCCCGATAAATCTTGCAGTAATTCCTCAATGATGAACAAAACTCCCGCAATTGGTGCATTAAAAGCCGCTGCTAACCCAGCACCTGCACCTGCTGCAATCATTTGCCGACGATGGTCGGGAGAAGTGGGAACCAAGCGACTCATTCCCGCTGCTAACCCAGCACCAACTTGAACGGTGGGGCCTTGACGACCGAGTGTTAGCCCGGAACCAATTGTAATAATAGCAGCCAGTAGTTTTACAAAAGCAACCCGCCACGATAAGTTGGTGGAAACGTTAGCAAGTGTCGCTTTGACTTGGGGAATACCACTACCTGATGCTTCGGGAGCAAATCTTTCAACGAGTAAGCCAGCTATGAAGCCAAAAGTTAAACCAACAATTGGTAAAACAATCCAACTCGGTAAAAGATGCGAAGTGTGTACTCTCCAAGTACCCAAAGCACCTGACCCGACTTTGAGTAACACAGCAGACAAAGCCGCAACCAAACCGATAATAGATGCTTCCGCTATGGCAAGTCCTCTTCTTGGCTGCAACCAACGGTGAAAGCGCTGAGTTAGAAAAGGCAACGATATCATAATTGAATAATTAAAATCAGAAAACCCGTCCACAGCATCCAGACAAATATTAACCTTCAAAACAATTGACCGCGCTATTTCTTGCTGGTTAATCGCAACATTTGATGGTTAGCTTTAAAAAAGTTCTAGAAAACTGATACGAATTTTGGAACAATTCAAACATTACTTAAGTCAAACTGCCAACTGCTGACATTGCTGTACTTATCATTCCAAGAAAATCAATAATACTGATGGGATGTAGGGGCACGGCACTGCCGTGCCCTTTCCCCAAAACCCGTGCTTCGACCGTATACTTTACAGGATTTTTGCCTAGATTGCTTATCCCTGCTTACTAGTAATTGACAAACCCTCCACGATTAGTGAAGCGGCATAACACGAACCATTCCAGTCAGCATCATTACCTAATCCAACCACTTGCTTGAGGACTGTATAAACATTACCTGCTAGCATCGTATCTTTGATCCGCCCAGTCACTTCCCCATTTTGAACGCGGTAGCCCAAGTCAACATTGATGGAAAAATCACCCGAAATTCCACTACCACCACCCAAGATTTGGTCAACTATTAAACCATCATCGATTTGGGCAATTAAAGCCTGTAGGGGCGTTGTTCCTGGCTGGATGAGGAAATTATATAAACCGGGGATAGGGTAACTACTTAAAGTGGGGCGGAAACCGTTACCTGTGGTTTTCATACCCAAATTGCGCCCGGTTGCGCTATCGCAATAAAAATTTTGCAATACTCCATTTTTAATAAATACTAGGGGTTGAGTTGGCGTACCTTCATCATCAAAAGGACAACTGTAAGGCCCAGCTTGCGGGTCTTGGTATAGGGAGTAGGGGGAGAAGAGGGGGAAGAAGGGGAGAGGAATAAAGAATATGTTTCACTCTTAACTCCTAATTCCTAACTCCTAACTTTTAACTCCCGATTCCCCATCTCCCCACTCCCCTAATTCCCCCCAACAACTTTACGGCAGAACGACCTCTTGCAAAAGCCAAAATCCTGTAAACGATTCAGATTCGGGACTGGATTGAACGCCAATAAAGTGAACCCCGTTTGCTTTTTGCTTCGCGTCTTCAAACAATGAAGCTTCTTGCTGCATCTTAGAATTGCCAATGTTAGTCAAAACCCAGCTTTCAGTTGCGCCAGTCTCTAATAGCAATCGGGGGAATTGGCTGGTATCAAATTTTAAATATGCCAACTCTAAACCTGACATCCAAGCAGCCAAGGGTAAAGCCCGTGACGAAAAAACTAAGATCCCAGGAACAGGAGTTTCTTGCGAAAGCCCCGCTAAATTCACCGGGAAAGCTTCCCTAAAGCCGATATCCCATTCCGGCATATCCGTAAAATCGCTACCTTTTAATGTCACAAATCCCCATTGGTCGCCCTCCAAGGCATCGGGCAACCGCTGCGGAACAGGTGCATCTAAGCGTACCGACGGATT
>JANNFJ010000981.1:0-2948 GCA_031379725.1 Calothrix sp. OTE_75_metabat_31 | reverse complement strand
TTTTTTTGCTGCCACGTGCTATATGCGCATAGAGTTAACGATAGAACATGTTAATGCCATGCGTGATAATATTTTTTCGCAGTTATATCCTATCATCAGAAATATTAGTCCCGAGCATCTTGAAGTCATGATGCGTTCAATTTTTGAAGCGTTATCGAAAATGATCTTGCAGCTGGATTTAATTACATTTGAAGATTTAATGAATATCGACTTTAGACGTATTTTGCTTGCCTCAAATACATTTATGCAGGCTGTTAAGGGTGAAAACGTTGATATTAAATCCATGTTAGAGGCGCTACCAGAAGCGCGTGACAAATTTATGCATGAATACGAGAGTTACATGAATGATTTAATTAACTCTAAATCTACATTATGGCGGTTTAAAAACTTCAGGAAGGAAGAATACGAAAGAGAAATTGAAACTGAATTCGTATTAAGCACTATAAAATTAAATTAAATGTAGCCCGGATGAAATGTTTTTCATTTCATCCGGGGTTCAAATATCCATTTTTCAATTGGAAAACTGATATTTCACAGCAGCGAGACACGGGGCGGTACTGTGTGGTCAGCTTGAAATTATCCGGGATGTTTGGCCAAGAACGCAGCCGTGAAAAGCAGTCGAAGAATCCCTCATACACATTGCGAGCGATTAGATCCCATCAAACCAAGTAACCCCAGGCTCGATCGTAGCGGAGTGCGGAACAGACTTGCGCACGCATCGTAAAAAGTCCCGGTAATTTCAAGCTGAGCACACAGTGCCGCACCGGGGCGTGAATATTGCAAAGGGAATATGGCAAAGAGAATATGGCACTGATTATTTAAACAGCGTTAAACCCTCACCCCGACCCTAAGGTATGCACACATCTTTTTTTGAATTACAATCCATCTTTTTCAAAATTCATAGGATATATGGAGTAAGTAAGCATGGATTATGGATTAGGCTACTTTGGTGATGAACGTTTAAAAAAACGGTGAGGCACTTTTCAGTCGATTGCTAAATAAGCGTAGCGTGAGCTTAAGAAAGCTTGGTGAAAACAGGAAGACAGAAGTAAAATTTGGTCGTTTTCTCTCGAATGAAAAAGTGACCATGAAAGAATTAATTGAATATGAATCCAACAAAACAGGTCGGCTCTCTGCCAATCATCATGTGCTGGCTATTCAGGATACAACAGAGCTAAATTATCATGCTCATTCAAGACGTACCACAGGACTAGGGCCAATTGGCGATGCAGATCAGGTGGGGCTATTTTTGCACCCGCTGCTGGTATTAGAGGCTGAGAGTGGCGCATGTCTAGGTCTAGCAGATATATATACATGGATAAGAAAAGAAAAAGAATCAACTTGCGAGTTGAACGTGGATGGCTCTAAAAAGAAAAAAACCAGCCATGATTATCAAAAACTACCCATTGAAGATAAAGAATCTTATCGTTGGCTAGAGGTTGCAACGAGAGGAAAAAGATCATTAAAAAAAGCAAAATTAATTACAATTATTGCCGATCGAGAAAGCGATATCTATGAAGAATGGTATCGAATTCCAGACAATCAAACACATCTATTAACACGCTCATCCTACAACCGCAGGTTAAGTAATGGGTCATTATTGTTTGACCATGTTGCAACACTTGATGTAAATGGAATATCAGAAATTGATGTGAAATCGCGTGAAGGAAAGCGTAGCGCACATAAGGCAAAATTAGAAGTGAGATATGGAGAGGTTGAGATTAGGCGCCCACAAGGCTGCTCAGATAAGCAAGCACCTGCACAAGTTAAACTGACAGTAATAGATGTAAAAGAGATGCAGGAAAGCGTATGCGGAGAAGAAAAACCAATCCACTGGTGTTTGCTAACAACGCATAAAATTAATTCCTTTGAAGATGCGCTCGAGATAATCAAGTGGTATTGTTTACGGTGGAATATCGAGCAATTGTTTAGAACGCTAAAAAAACAAGGGTTCCAAATAGAATCAAGCCAAGTTGAAACAGGTGCGAGCCTCAGCAAATTAGCAATAATCACTCTTCGTGCTGCAGTTCAAACAATGCAGCTAACTTTAGCAAGAGATGGAGCTCATATTAATCGCTCAGCTGAAGATGTATTCTCAAAAGATGAGATCATTGTTTTAAGTGCAATGCAACCGCGATTGGAAGGTAATACGCAGAAGCAGAAAAATCCCTATCCATTAACGTCATTGCCTTGGTCTGCTTGGATAATTGCACGTATGGGTGGATGGAAAGGTTATGCATCAGAAAAACCACCTGGACCGATTACAATGTATCGTGGACAAGTTGAGTTTGCATCAATCTGTCGCGGATGGTTTTTAGCGAAAGATGTGTGCATACCTTAGGGACGGGGTGAGGGCAGTGTTTGGTTTCCCCTCACCCCGTCCCTCTCCCGCAACTACCGGCTTAAGACTACATAGCAGCAGTGGGCGGGAGAGGGGGCCCTTCGTTCGTAGGCCAACGAATTTCATGCAACAAAGCCATCCGGGGTTAAAAAATAAAAAATTCATAATCGGAAGATTGATATTTGAACCCCGGATGAGATAAAGCTTTCATCCGGGCTACCGACCTAATAAAATGCAAACCCCGGCAGCAATCGCCAATATACCGAGAATGATAGACGGCAGTGCAATGCCAGGAACAATTGCAATAAGACCAACCAAGATTAAATAAATAGAAAGCAGCAAAAAGCCAATATTGTTGAATTTCATGGTTCGTCCTTGAGGTGGTTTAACTCATTTAAGTTAAGCTAAATGGGGTATAAAAACAAGAATAGATATGTAGCCCGGATGAAATGTCTTTCATTTCATCCGGGGTTCAAATATCAATATTCCTATTGGAATTTTGGGTCAAATTACATTTCTGCCCCTTTTCCGTATCATCCGATGCACGATACTGACCTGCATTTAATCTTTATGGCTAAGTGGCCCCTGGTCGGACATTACCTAACAC
>JANNFJ010001344.1:0-7325 GCA_031379725.1 Calothrix sp. OTE_75_metabat_31 | reverse complement strand
CACTCATCGGTGTTTCTCTTTAAGGATTCTTTTTAAGGATGGGAGACAGACGGGCTTTTTAGCTGTTTCGGGCATTACCAACAAACTTTTGCCGACTGTTCTAACGGCTGCTAAAATAAGCATAGAGACTAAAACAACAATCCTGTTGTTTAACTTATCTTCATTTTACGCTAAATTAACAACAAGATTGTTGTTAAAGTCAATTTTTTTTAATTTATTTTTGGGACGAATATGCAAATCGCGCAGCAGTCCTCAACTAAGCAGGAGATACTAGAGTATCTTTTGAAACATACGCAGGCTACGGCACTTGAGCTAGCTGTTGCGTTAGATGTTAGCCCCCAGGCAATTCGCCGTCATCTCAAGGATTTGGAGACGGAGGAATTGCTTGTATATTCGGCATCATCGCCAGCGGGAATGGGACGACCGCAACATATATATAAGTTGAGTCAGCGGGGACGCTTTACCCTTCGTCGAGATTGGGCCGATAGCTATGGTGATTTTGCAGTTTCACTGTTGGATACTTTAGCAGAAACGGTAGGACACGACCAAGTAAGTTCGATTTTAAAAAAACAATGGGAACGTAAAGCCCTCGAATATCACCAAAAGGTAGGCAACGGTTCGCTTGCACAGCGAGTTGCCATGTTAGTTGAGTTGCGAAAAGCTGAAGGATTTATGGCAGAGTATCATGCTGTGGAATCGGAGGATTCACTGGTATCTGAAGGCTTTATCATTGCCGAGCATAATTGCGCTATTTCCAATGTTGCCGAATCGTTCCCCAGCGTTTGCGGGCATGAATTGGAAATGTTTGGGGCTGTGTTACCCGATTGTACCGTCGAGCGTACACACTGGATTATTGACGGCGAACATCGGTGTGGGTATTTAGTGCGTAAGCAGGCACTAAAAATTAACCTATGAATTTAATTGTCAAGTTTTAGTTTAGTTTATGAAGATTGGTTAATTGGTAATAGGTTTTACTAATTAACTAAATTGATCGGTTTTTCAGTGTGACAACAAAATACTCGATATTTATAGCTATATTTTATGAATCAGCCCATTCAACCCGGCACACAATTTTTAACCGCAGAAGAGTCAGGAAAAGTTGATGGTGCATTGCTTACCTCACCAGAAAAATTTTTAACTCGAATTACTATTTCTTCGATGCGAGTTTTGAAGCACATCGCCAAAGAACATAATGTGGCAATTGAAGATTTGACTGTGGAACAGATGATTAACTGGTTTGAGAAAGACAGCAAAATACGCCGCGAACAAGGAATTGAAGCAGCGTATTTGAAGTGGTGAACCTAATAAAAAAGCACCTAACTAAGGTGCTTGTGTAAGTGACGATCGAATTGTTGTGAAAGCTTTTTAGGTGTAATTATTGTTATTACGGGGACTGCGGGCACCTGCGGCTGCACCAATCATTGAAGCGAGTAAGCCCAGTAAAGAACCAAATACAAACCACCATAAACCTTGACGTGCAGCAGATGCAACTTCGCGTGCTTGTTGAGCGCTAACGTTCGCTTGGGGAACATTTACACCACCACTTTGCTGTACTTGGTTGATGACTTCACCAGCGTTGGAAGCAGCGACACCAAAAGCACCAGAAACACCGCTTGCTAACAACCAAGAACTAACCGCTAAGGTTGTTGCCCAGAGGATTGCACCGTTAAGAAGTGCAGTATTGCGGTTCATTGGGCCGCAAGCACGAGATGTTACCCAACCACCTGTGAACAGCGAAATTAACAAACCGATTGTTGACCAAATCCCGACATTATTTGCAACATCACCAGAGATTGTCCGAGGTCTGCCTGATGCTTCAACATTTCCAGCTCCGATAGCAGCAAATATGGCACTTAAAATTAACTGAGTTGCTAATGCGACTAATAAACCAGAGATAATGGGGCCCCAACGAACGCGGTCATGGTAATCGGCAACTCGACCAACTACAGCAGGTTCTTGGATAACATCATCGCCAACTCTATTTACATATGCCATAACTTATTTTTCTCCTTAATTACTTGAGTTAACTTTTTTTGCGTTAAGTTCTTGTTTGATTATGATTAAATGGCAAATCACGCTCGTATGTATCTACCAACGGTAATAGTTATTTGCTCCATCTCTGGTAATAAAAATTAGATATTAATAAAAAATTGATAGCTGTGGCGTTATGTATAGAAATTGGATTATTGCCTAAATCTATTTAAGTATAAGACATTTCGCTCTTAAATTTTGGCAAAATTTCCGATGCCACAGCAGGAATTTTGAAGGTCATAGCAATGCGATGTCCTGATAATTTTTTGCTTAAACTTCTGTGCCATTTTAGGGGATTGGAAGCTGAATAATTTACCCTAAAGCATCAAAAAAGCTTATATTAGTTTTATTTAGAGGATTCTTTTGTTTGCAATTCGGACTTTTTACGCAAGTCAGGGTAAAGGGAAAGGGGGAAAGGGGGAAAGGAGAAACAAATATAAATCCCTTACGTCTTGCAATCATTGAGTTCGGTGATTCGGTTCACTCGATAACTAAGTGCATATTTGTGTTTTCGATGAAAATGATAATTGTATCTACAATAACCATTACTCTCACGTGTACAGCAGCGACCAATCGATTTAATAATTCATCGTAAATCTTTTGTAAAAGTAAACAAATGTAGTTCCCAAATTTCAGGTTTTTTGTTTTAATGTACAAGCATTGCACAAACTGTGAAAAAAGTTGCAACAAACTTCAGGTATTTGACTGTGTATAATCGAACATCCCTTTTTATAAGTGTTCTCTTATTAGGAAGCATTGTAGCTACAGTGCCCTCAGTAGCTCAGGCACAGGTTATAGTAGCACAGCGCACCACACCGGAGGTGAAACAACTGTTAGATGAAGGACGCAGGCTAGTGGATGCCGGTGATTATGGTGGGGCAATCAGTGTCTACCAGCAAGCGGCTTCGCTCGAACCTAGAAATGCTTCAATATATTCGGGAATTGGTTACTTGCAGGCGCTACAAGGCAATCTGCAATCGGCGTTGTCGTCGTATCGTCGGGCTGTTTCGCTCAATCCAAATAACGCCGATTTTCAATATGCTTTAGGGTATATTAGCGGCAACTTGGGTGACAATAAGACGGCAAAGGATGCTTACCGCAAAGCAATTCAAATTAGCCGTAGCAACGTTAATGCCTATTTGGGGTTAGCGACAGTTTTGCTACGATTGGGAGAGAATACAAATGCGATGTGGGCAACCGAGCAAGCCATGAACTTGGATCGGAATAATCCGCAAGTCTTCGAGTTGCGCGGTACTTTTTTGATGAAACAGGGTAAGTCAAGAGATGCGATCGCGCTATTTCAAAAAGCGCGTGATATATACCAAAGACAAGGTAAAACCGAGAGCGTTAGCCGCGTTGATGCGGCAATACGGCAAGCTGGAAGATAATTTAATTTTTGTGTGGTGTGCCATTTAATCAACAGATTGCGTTCCCTCATTTTGAGATTTGAGGGACGCATTATTATTTAAGTGACTTATGGTATACTTAGCTCAAAAAGCCTAATTAGCACCTAAATTATACAATTCGATGTTATTGAAAATAAATTGGTGACTTTAGTCATGCATCAGATGATAGTTAGTTGTGACTTTAGTCGTACATTAATTTTGAACTTTTTGCTCAAAAATTACTAGTATGAATCTATATAAATATTTCACCAGACTATGGGTGCAGCAGTAGGCATTAAGGCGCGGTTTAAAAACAATTTTTAGGTGATTTTACTTAAAAATTGCTGTTAACAACAACCTATACTTTGGCTCCGTAGTTGTTCTTTCTATAACCGAAGTGGACATGACAATTGATATAACAAAGCCTGTAGATTCATCACCTTTAGTTCCTACCAAGAAAAGATTCAAGAAAAACTGGTTACCTTTGCTACTTATTCTTGGTGTGTTGGGCGGAATTAGCTACGTAGTTTATCGGCAATTAGTCGTTGTTCCACAGCAGGAAGCCAAAAATCGTGTTCTTACTGCTCGCGTGGAAAGGCAGAATCTACCAATTGTAATTTCCGCCAACGGAACTGTAAAGCCCGAAAGGTCAATTAATGTCAGCCCGAAAAATTCGGGGATAGTTAAGAGTTTGCTGGTAAAGGAAGGGGATATCGTTAAAAAAGGTCAAGCGATCGCCTACATGGATGATTCTAACCTGCGAGGGCAACTCACCCAAGCCACAGGACAACTAGCACAAGCACAGGCAAATCTCCAAAAGGTACAAGCAGGCAATCGTCCGCAAGATATTGCCTCTTCACAGGCACAACTCGACGAAGCACAGGCAAATCTGCAACAAGCACAAACTGGCAATCGTCCCCAGGATATCGCTCAAGCACAGGCGCGTTTAGCAAGTGCCCAAGCAACATTGAGTCAAGCCGCAGATGATTTTCGTCGCAACCAAGAACTATATTCTTCGGGTGCGATCGCACTCCAAGTAGTCAACCAAAAACGTGCCGACCGCGACAGCGCTCAAGCTGCCGTAAGTGAAGCGCAGCAAGCGCTGGCATTGCAAAAAGCCGGGTCGCGTCCCGAAGAAATAGCTTCTTCGCAAGCTGTGGTTAGGCAAAGGCAGCAAGCTTTGGCACTCCTCAAAGCCGGGTCGCGTCGAGAAGATATTCAAGAAGCACAAGCACAGGTAATTTCCGCACGCGGTGCGCTGCAAAATGTCCAAGCACAAATTAATGACACAGTACTTCGCGCCCCTTTTGATGGTTTAGTTACAAAAAAATATGCAGACCCAGGTGCTTTCGTAACTCCAACGACTGCCGCGAGTGCGGTATCTTCGTCATCGTCTTCTTCGATTTTGTCTTTGACTACTAACAACGAGGTAGTAGCAAATTTAGCTGAAACAAATATTTCTAAAATTAGTATTGGTCAAAAAGTCACGATTACAGCCGATGCTTACCCAGGGAAGACCTTTGAAGGTCGGGTTAATCAAATTGCGGCTCAAGCAACTGTAGAACAAAATGTTACCAGTTTTGAAGTGAAAGTAGCGCTATCTGACCCCCAAAGGTCGCTGCGGTCGGGGATGAATGTAGATGCCGATTTTGAAGCAGGTCAGTTGGAAAATGCTTTGGTAGTGCCGACAGCGGCAGTTGTACGGCGGGAAAATGCTACTGGTGTATTTGTAATGGGAGCAGACGATAAACAGAAATTTAAGCAGATTGAAACTGGTGTTACTGTCAGGAATTTTACTGAGGTAAAGTCGGGATTGTCAGGTAATGAGAAAGTATTACTCAGCTTTCCACCAGGGTCACGACCGCGTTCGACACCTAGAGGGGGAGTTTTTCCAGGTATGGGTGGTGGCGGTCAAGGTAGCGGTCGTAGTGGTGGTTCTCGTAGCGGTGGGTCGGGGAATGCTGCCCCTTAAAATAAGTTTTAAATATAACAATTATGATTAAGGGTTATCACAGTAAAAAAACTGCTGTAATTCCACTATTAGAAGTCTTATCAATGGCAGCAGAAGCGCTGTGGAGTAACAAATTACGCACGGGACTAACTATGCTGGGTGTAATTATTGGTATTTCTTCGGTCATTGCCATTACTTCCATTGGTCAAGGAGTACAAAAGGGAGTCGAACAGCAGATACAGGCATTAGGTACGGATGTGCTGCAAGTTTTGGCAGGTGCGGCAAGAAGCGGCAATATTAGTCAAGGAACGGGTTCGAGTAGTACTTTGACCTGGGAAGATGCCAAAGCGATCGCGCAACAAGCCCCATCGGCTGAAGTTGTTTCTGCCTACCTGCAACGTAATGCCCAAGTTGTGTATGAAGGGCAAAATACCTCAACTACTGTCTATGGAACCGATTTGAATTACCCGCAAGCACGAAATACTCACCCGCAGGAGGGGAGGTTTTTTACGGCTGAAGAATTAGATACTGCCGCACAAGTGGCAATTATCGGGCCGACGGTGCAAAAAACGCTTTTTAGTCAGGGTGTTAATCCTATTGGGGAGAAAATTCGGGTTCGGGGAGAAGCTTACGAAGTGATTGGGATAATGGAACCCAAAGGTTCCCAAGGACCGCAGGATCGAGATGACCAAATTTTTATTCCGCTTACTAGTATGTCAGCACGATTAGTGGGGAATAATGCATTAGCTGGTGTTTCGGTAAGTGGGATTTTAATCAAAGCTAGCAATCCAGAAAAATTAGAAGCATCTCAATTTCAAGTTACGAATTTGTTACGGTTGCGTCATAATATCTATCCACCCCAAGCCGATGATTTTCGACTGACTAACCAAGCTGATATTGTGAGTACTTTTACTAACGTTGTCGGTTTATTTACAGTGATGGTGGTTGCCATTGCTGGAATTTCATTAGTGGTGGGTGGGATTGGAATTGCTAACATTATGCTGGTTTCGGTGGTAGAAAGAACGCGAGAAATCGGGATTCGTAAAGCTGTGGGGGCAACGAATTCAGCAATCCTCAACCAATTTTTAGCCGAAGCAATCATGATTTCGACTTTTGGCGGAGGTATTGGGATTGGGAGTGGTGTGGGAATTGCTTTTGCATCGGCAAATATTTTTAAGTTTCCATTCGTAATTTCTTTTTTATCAGTAATTGTTGGGTTTGGACTGTCGCTAACTGTTGGTTTAATTGCTGGGGTGATTCCCGCGAGAAATGCCGCTAAGTTAGACCCGATTACTGCCTTACGAAGCGATTAGCAAGATTAGAGAAAAGGGTGGGGCATCGAATCAGGGCGGGGAGACCCCGCCCCTACGATTGCATTCTTTTTTATTTAAAAAAAATTCCAAATTCACAAATCCTGTACGGGCGGGTTAACCGATAATTTAAATGAGTACAAAAAATATAATAAACCCGCCCCCCCCAACGAATAATTCATATAATACCTAACTCCTATGCCAACAATGATTTGGATGGAATCGATTACTAAAACCTACCGCTTAGGAGAAGTAACAGTTCCCATACTCAAAGGGATTGAACTCTCAATTGAAGAAGGGGAATATGTCTCAATTATGGGTGCATCAGGTTCGGGAAAATCGACGCTGATGAATATTTTAGGTTGTTTAGACCGTCCCACAGATGGACATTATATTTTTGAGGGTCGAAATCTAACTACCCTTGATGATGACGAGTTAGCTTACATTCGCAACCAAAGAATCGGTTTTGTTTTCCAACAATTTAACCTGCTAGCACGGGCAACAGCCTTAGATAACGTCATGTTACCAATGGTTTATGCAAACTTGCCCAAGCCGAAACGCCGCAAAAGAGCATTGGAAGCTTTAGAACGGGTAGGATTAGCCGAGAGAACTGGAAACCGTCCCAATCAACTTTCGGGGGGACAGCAA
>JANNFJ010001271.1:0-3571 GCA_031379725.1 Calothrix sp. OTE_75_metabat_31 | reverse complement strand
GTAGAAATACCGGCAGTACCGTCTCCAAGTTTATCTCCTGTATCTGAAACTTTGAACAAAGGTGCGATCGAGTCTCCTAAATCTGAAGAAATACCCGCAATACCATCTCCAACTTTGTCTCCTATACCGGAAACTCTAAATCAACCTGTGATTGAGTCTCTTAAATCTGTAAAAACGAAGGTAGAGGGAAGTGGGGAGAATGTGAATGCAAAAGCTGATTCATCAGAGGGAAATAAAATTACTCAGTGATTGTACGTCGTATGAATAAATTATGAATAAATATGGAGGGCGGGGAGACCCCGCCCCTACGTCTCATCGGGTTCGCGCACCAGAATTACCGCAAAATTATCCTTGGTTAAATACGCAAAAACCTTTGTTGTTAAAACAACTTAGGGGTCGGGTTGTTATTCTTGATTTTTGGAGTTATTGCTGTATCAATTGTTTGCATGTACTGCCAGATTTAAAGTATCTCGAACAAAAGTATAAGGATAGTCTGACTGTTATTGGGGTACATTCGGCAAAGTTTGAGAATGAAAAGAATGTCGAAAATATCCGACAAGCAATTTTGCGGTACGACATTGAACATCCGGTTTTGGTTGATAAAGATTTTCGGGTTTGGCAAGAATATGCGGTACGTGCTTATCCGACATTTATGGTCATTGACCCCCAAGGATATGTAATCAATTATTTTGCTGGTGAGGGAAAGCGTTCGATTTTGGATGAGTTGGTTGGTAAGCTGATTGAACAATACCAAGAAAAGGGTAATGTTAATTTTCACGAAATTAGCTTGACTTTAGAAAAACAACGGCAACCTTTAATTACTCCGCTAGCATTCCCCGGTAAAGTTTTAGCGACAAATGCTGGTTTATTTATTGCTGATACCAGACATCATCGGATTGTCGGGAGTAGGCAGTGGGGAGAAGGGGGAGATATATATGTAATTGGTGGTGGAAAGTCGGGTTTTCAGGATGGTGATTTTGAGTCTGCACAATTTTTTTTACCGCAGGGAATGACTTTTGATGCCGAAAATCAAGTTTTATATGTTGCTGATACGGGTAATCATGCTTTGCGACGGGTGGATTTAAAACGTCGAGTTGTTGAGACTATTGCTGGAACTGGTACGCAAAGTAAAAATATTCGTCCGCATTGTGGTAATGCGTTAGAAACTGCTTTGAATTCCCCTTGGGATTTGGTGAAGGTAGGGGATAATTTGTGGATTGCGATCGCAGGTTCTCACCAAATCTGGAAAATGGATTTAGTAAACGGTACTATCGGCACTTATGCTGGTATTGGTGCGGAAGGTTGTTTTGATGGTGAACTTTTTGAATCTGTGTTTGCTCAACCTAGTGGTATAAGTAGCGATGGTGAAGAGTTATATATTGCCGATAGTGAAACCAGTACTATTCGCACTGTAAGATTAGGAGAATCGGCAAGGGTAAGAACAATTTGCGGGAGTGGGGATTTGTACGGGTTTGGAGATAAGGATGGAACTGGTGATGGTGTACGGTTGCAACATTGTTTAGGTGTGGAATATTCACAAAATCATCTTTGGATTGCTGATACTTATAATCACAAAATTAAATTAGTCAATTTGGAAACTGGCAGCTGTCAAACGGTATTGGGTAATGGAGAAGCTGGTTTGCAAGATGGGGTAGGTAAGAATACAAGTTTTTTTGAACCTTCGGGATTGAGTGTTTTTGATTCAAAGTTATATATTGCCGATACGAATAATCATGCGATTCGGTGCGTTGATTTGAAGAATTTTGAAGTGGCAACGTTGAAATTTCCGGGTTTGTGTTCGCCAGATGTTTGTTTTCCTATTAAAGACTTATAATCTGAGTAGGTTGGGTTACGCTACCCAGCCCTTTCAACGCAAGAACTTGGTTTAAGAATTCGTGGTAAACAGATAGCAAAGTATGCTGACGGAAGGGAAGAGGAAATTGGGTTAACGGAAGCTTTGATTATTGAAATTGAAGGAAGAGAAACAAGTGAAGCTGCTTTGGTAGCTGGTGATGAAGTTTTGATTGGTCAAACTATCTTAGATACCTTGGATTTCTTGATAGATTGTAAAAATCAATGTTTAATTCCTAATCCAAAGCATTCAAATTACCCTATATTTAGAATTTAAAGTAAAAATATGAATACGATTTACCATATTACACAGTCAAGTGGGTGGGAAAATGCAAAGCTGTCTGGAGTCTATAAAGCTGATTCGTTAGCTACGGAAGGTTTTATCCATTGTTCGACTCTTGCACAGGTTGTTAAAACCGCAAATAGATTTTTTAAAAACCAGCATGGGTTAGTACTGCTTTATATTGATGCAGATAAGGTGAAACCGGAAATTCGTTATGAAGGTGCTGACAATGATTTGTTTCCACACATCTATAATGGGTTGAATGTTGATGCTGTGTATAAGGTGATTGATTTTGATGCTGGTGAGGATGGTTTGTTTGGGTTAATAAAAGAGTGAATATAGCATTTCCCAACCAGGTGAAGTACATGTGTAGGGGCGCAAGGCATTGCGCCCTTATCTTGGTGTAAAACGCCTATACCTCACCCAGTGGATAAACCACAAAGGGCGCAAAGTACACAAAGGAAGATATGGAAGAGAGATTAATTGTGAGACAATATGTTGAGCAGATGGCTTTGTTGTTGAAAATGGATTTACGGGATGAGTATAAGGATGGGGTGGTGGCTAATTTTGAACGAATTAGTGCGATCGCATTAGTTGTTAACGAGTTTGATATTCCTGAAGATGTGGAAGTTGCACCGATTTTTGAACCATGAATTTAGATGACGCTGATGCTTTATCAATCGCTAATGCTGTAAAATCAGGGCAAGTTACTGCTCTAGAAGTTACTCGCACTACTTTAGAGCGTATTCAAGCAAGGGATTATCAATTTAATTGTTTTACTGCTGTAATCGGGGATTCTGCTTTAACTGATGCAGCAGTCATAGATAGCGAAATTGCTGAAGGTAAAAATCCTGGTTTACTTGCGGGTGTTCCCTTTGCTGTAAAAAATCTTTTTGATATTGCTGGTTTGACTACTCTTGCTGGTGCGAAAATTAATGCCCAAAATCCAAAAGCAACATGTGATGCAACTGCGATCGCTTCCTTGAAAAAAGCAGGTGCTATACTCGTTGGTGCGTTAAATATGGATGAGTATGCTTATGGGTTTGTTACAGAAAATTCCCATTATGGTGCAACTCGTAATCCTCACGATACATCTCGGATTGCTGGTGGTTCTTCGGGAGGTTCTGCTGCTGCAGTTGCTGCTTGTATGGTTCCCATCACACTTGGTTCGGATACTAACGGTTCGATTCGGGCTCCTGCTGCTTTGTGTGGTGTGTATGGTTTTAAACCTACCTATGGCAGGTTATCCCGTGCCGGCGTAGCTTTATTTAGCAGTAGTCTTGACCATATTGGTTCCTTTGCACGCTCAGTACAAGATATTGCCGTAACGTTTGATATTTTACAAGGTGAAGATAAAAAAGACCCAATTTGTACCCAGCGTCCACCTGTAGAGACGCGTACTCCTTCGGAGAACCCGAAGGGTAATTTCGCGTCTTC
>JANNFJ010000969.1:0-7167 GCA_031379725.1 Calothrix sp. OTE_75_metabat_31 | reverse complement strand
AAAGCGAGAATTTTGCTCGCACTACGAAATATTTTTGAACCCATCAGAATTAATGACAATGAGCGATATTCAACAAAATCCCTGGCAAAACGAAACTATTATTCGTCACAGTCAACGCTTGTTATACAGCTATCAACATTGGACAGGAGAATCTTTGCTTGATTTGAATGCGTCACCTGAAAATATTGCATTAACCTTATTTGAAGCACCGTTTGTGATGGTTTCGCATGGTATAGAACCTAACCCAATTTTTAACTATGCTAATCGTCAAGCCTTAGAATTATGGGAATTATCTTGGAATGATTTTATACAGATGCCTTCTCGCAAATCTGTAGATGAGGCTTGGCAAGAGGATAGGGAAACTTTGTTAGCTGAAGTTGTAACTGAAGGTTTTACTCGCAATTATTCGGGAATTCGCATTTCTAGTACAGGTAAGCGATTTTATATAAAAGATGTCGCACTTTGGAATGTATTCGATGAAAATAAGCAGCGGTGCGGTCAAGCTGCCTTTTTCTCGAATTGGGAATATCTTTAAAAACTGGATAATTTATTAAATTATCTTTCTCCCTTCCCCGCATTAATACCGCTTCATTGCCCGTTGCATATCGCGTTGGTCGTCACGACGTTTGAGGTCTTCGCGTTTATCGTGTAGTTTTTTACCTTTACCAAGGGCAATACTAACTTTGATTAAGCCGCCTTTGAAGTACATTTTTAACGGTACTAAGGTCAAGCCCCCCTGTTCGACTTTACCAACCAGCGTGCGGATTTCTTTGCGGTGAAGTAGTAATTTGCGGGTGCGGCGCGGGTCGTGATTGAAATATTCACTACTTTGATTATAGGGGGAGATATGCACGTTAAGCAGCCATGCTTCGCCGTTTTTGACTATCGCATATCCATCTTGAAGATTTGCCCTACCGGCACGAATTGATTTTACCTCGGTTCCCGTCAGTTGAATTCCAGCTTCGTATGTTTCAAGGATTTCGTATAGAAAACGCGCTTGACGGTTGTCGCAGACTACTTTGTAACCTTCGCTTTTACTTTTTTCTTTCATTTAATACTAATGTCGATATTTACTTTCGTTCTTGTTTGAATTTAGTTGGGAATTATATTTAGGGTCATCTAACTAGTATAAATCCTAATTAATATAGTTAAAGTCAATTTACCTTTCAATCCGTTTGCTCAAGTCCTTTTGTCTATCTTTGGCATGAGATGAAATTAATTATGGTTTATAGCTGTGGGATGATTTTATTCGGGTGTTGAATCGATAAAGTAGTCGGTAACAACAAAGGGAATGAGGAATTTAGCCATGAAACGTCATTTTAGTAAATTAGTCGGTGCTAGTGCAATAGTCGCAAGTTTAGCAGTTTTGCCTTTGAATTCTGTACAAGCTCAAACCACCACAGACGGTACAGGAAGAACTACTACTAATACAGCCCCCAATAATGGAGTTTATAACGATGCAGCAAATAATAACCGTGAAGGTTTTGATTGGGGATGGTTAGGATTATTAGGATTGGGTGGTTTAGCAGGGTTGGCTGGTAAAAACCGTTCGGAAGAACCTACACGCTACCGCGATCCTAATGCTGTTAGTAGCACTGGCTACCGCGAGTAAGTTTTTAACGCCACATTATGGTTCTCAACTAATTGCATCAAGTTTCCTATCTGCGAACTAAATAAGTAAAAAAGCCTTAGAGTATGAGAGACTTCTAAGGCTTTTTTGTGATTATTTTGATTAATAATTAGCTGTTTGAGGTTCGGAGGAAGCAATCTCTTGTCGTGAGGGTGTCCAGTAGCTAGCCACAAGCCCGACCATTAACCACCACAGGGTATTGATTTCGGGACGATACCAAACGGTATCTACTAAACCATGACCCAGCATGGCAACAAGCGAACCAATTGCACCAATCAACCACAATCCGTCCACGACGTTATTTTGATGGAACCGTTGCACTTGTAACCAAGCTGTATTAAAGGTGACGGTTAACAACCATAGGAAACAACCTAATCCAATCAATCCCATTTCGACTGTGATTTCCAAGAAAACTGAGTAAGCACTTAAAGCTGTAAATTTGGGAACTTGATAAAAAGGATAAACGTGATTGAAGGAAGCGTGACCCGGACCAATGCCAATTATCGGGCGATCGCGTATCATCTGGAAAACCGCAGTCCATACGTTGATGCGGAAGTTGTTGCTACTGTCGCCGCGACCTGCAAAAATACTCACAATCCGCAGGCGGAATACTTCGGAAACACCGAATGCGATCGCAAACAATCCGACAAAGCTACCTAGTAATAGCGGTACTAGCCAGGTTCGCCAAAATCTTGGCAAATTATCCCCGTACCAATACCGCAACAGCAACACCATCACAACCGCAGCTAGGGCTAATCCGATGAAAGCACCGCGACTATCGGCAAATCGGAAGCAGGCTAGGTTGACAATTAGCATTGTTAATGCTAGAGCTTTGCGAGGTAATCCCCGCCAAGCAAATATTGCGACCAAACTTAAAACTATTGCTGGCAGTAAGTATCCAGCCAATAAATTCGGATTTCCTAAATAGCTGTAAACCCGAGTATTTTTGGACAGTGGTGATTCTGGGTCAACCCAAGTGGCTAATTGTGCCGCACCAAAAAACTTTTGCCGTACCCCGTAGACACTGACAATCAGTGATAAATGTAGGTATAAGACTAGTATCCATGAGCGTAAACGCGGCGATTTTAGCACCCTTGCACAAAGGGCAAATAAAAACAAATAAAGTGTAAAATTTCTTAAATCGGTAATCGCAAACTGTCTAACTGGCGATAAAGCTGTCGCTATAAAAGCAATCCCCCAATATAGTATTACCAGGAAATGGATAGGGGTAACACTAGGGGCATTGGCAGCAGCAGTCTCATCGGATATAGTTTGCAGCAGCCAAAACGCCGCACAAGCAATTAAAAATATTCCAGTTAAATTGTTCGATACAAAGGGGGCAAAGCCGTAAACGATGCTTAGTATTATCGCTCCAACAACTTCTCCCCATTGCATCAAAATACTAGTTTGCCGCCAGGAACGCAACAGCCCAACCCCACGGTGCAGGTAGCTGGTAGCTAGATATTCTTTTAACGGCAAATTTGATAATGTAAATCGTTGCCAAACTAGATTCATAAAGAACGCTCTTGATAATTGGGCACTCCCGCACACAAGTTCGACTTAATCATAGTCTGGGTAGTTCCAAAAAGTGCATAACGCAGATTGCAAATTTCTAATTGTTTATTGGGGACTTGCTAATTGTGCCTATATTAATCGCTATAAACTTCTGTTAAAGCCGGTTTATAATCACAGCATCGCTGATTATAAACCGGGTTTTTTGGTTAAAGTGTCCCTAAATACAATCAAGACAAGCGATAGTATCAAGGGAGTAAGTAGTACGATGCCCAGGGCAACCACTGAAAATGGTATCGCACTAATCATTATTCATCGTCGCTGGCGGATGTTTTCGTCGTTTTTGATTCAATCGGCAAACTGAGCATGTACCGATATCCCGATTCGACTGAACCCTGAATCGAAATTTGCCCTTTATGTAACTCCGCTAACTGGCAACTTAGCAATAAACCCAAGCTTTCCCGCGATAAGTGATGATGGGGTTTGTTCAAATCTGAGTCGGTATTCAGGGACATAACACCCGAATGGGAAATTGTCAACTCCTTTGTTTCCATTGGCATCGATAAATTGTCACTATCGAAGTTTTCAGAATGATTGAAGCTTTGAGCAACGCTTGTTAGTTCAAGCAATGGTTGGGGATTGAGGCGGAAATATGGATCGACTTCGGTAATCCCGTCTCCTAACCAAGGATGCGATACCCAAACGGTAGCGCTAAGGGTGTTTTCTTTGGATGAAACGTGAATCCGCACAACGCTTCCTGTTGCCGACACTTGGATGACGCTAAAAATCAAGTGGTAGAGTATTTGACGAACTTTGTCTTTATCGAGAGGGAAAATGCGTCCCCGTCCCGGTTCAATTGATAAGCGAATATCTTGTTCTCGGCGATTTGCAACTTCTTCGAGGGTATTGATTGCCTGTTGGCAGAGCATTTCGATATCCACAGGAGCAATATTTAATACTCCTGCATTTTCGTCCATTGCTCCCAGTTCGGATATTTCATTGACTAACGAGAGCAAATACCGACCGCTATGTTGAATAATTTCGAGGTATTCTCGTTGTTTGGTAGTCAGAGGCCCGTAAATTTCTCGCCCTAAAACGCTTGCCATTCCTAAAACTGAGGTTAGAGGTGTCCGCAATTCTTGGGTTAGTTGCGATAATAGTTCGAGTTTGAGGTGATTTGTGGAAACTGCTTCCTTATGCAGTTCTGTTGGTATCGGAGCAGTTAGCTTGATTTCGCTAGTATGGTGGGTGTTTCTGTCCGAGTGCGACCAACCATCATCGCTACTAATATGAGTGTTATTTGCAGATGTTTGGAGCAAACGGTTGCGTTCAAACTCGCTCATACTCCAACGCGCAATTATTTGCAAAAATTCAATATCTCGATTTGTAAAATTACGCGGTACGAGGTCGAGAACGGCTATAGCACCCAGACAATTACCAGAAGCGTCAATTAATGGTGCTCCTAAATAGGCACGAATTCCATATTCTTGAACTAGTTTGCTGCTGGCAAATTCGGAATTTGCGTATTTATGCGTATCGTTAATGACGACAACTTGTAAATTTTCAACAACCAGACTGCAAAACGATTCTTGACGCAAAAGTTGACGAGTTTGTGCAAGTTGATTCATCAAACCCAAGCGGGATAAGCCAATTGCCGATTTGAACCAGTGACGTTCTCGATCGATAAATCCCAAAATCGAAATCGGTGCTTCTAGAAAATGGGCAGCGGTTTGAGTCGCTTCTTCAAAGACTGGAATAGTTTCAGCTTGGCGTAAACCCAAGTCTGTCAACGCTTTGAGTCGGTGCTGCTCTTGATTGTCTTGGGGACTCCAACCGTCTTTGGAACCAAATAATTTATTTTCAGGCTCTAACATTACTACTTTTACCTTGATAAGTGTCTGATAGTGTATTTCTTATAACCACCATTATTGGTTATTTTTCTATATTTAAGCATTCCCCAATTTCGTGTCAGATAAACAGATTTGTGACATTTTTTTTTGCTGCCGCAAATATGAAGCTGTGAGAATGAGTTTTTGATAGCAATCTAATTGTCACAAACCCTAGCACAGCTAGGGTTCTGGGAACTTAATGCGAGATAATCATTTTTAGCTGACTATCGTAAATCCAAATTGAGCAATTACATCATATCTCCCAGAAATAACGCAAAGTGCATGTAATATTTAGCGCTATATTTTCCGCATATTACGCAGGTAGTTACCATCTGACTAATGATTATTTGGTGCGATCGCAGTTGAAGTTATATGGTTATTATTACTGAGGTTTGTAATTTAAAATTGTGTAGTAATTATTTATTAGGGTACAAATCCGGCTTGAATTTTGATTTAAAATTTAATTTCGGTACTTTAACATGAGAAAAATCTTAAATAATGTAATTGTTTGTTATTTTTACCCGGCTTAAAAATTACTATAATCATTTAGTTTTTAGCCAATAAATCACCAATTAATCTGGAAATTTAGTATCGATCAATGGTTTAATTTGGGGTACTTTATCGATAGCGAGTTATTTAAATTATTAAATATCCATTTAGAGCTATTTTGAACGGTCTATTTAGGCTTTTATCGATAATTGAAGAATCCCGGATTTTAATTTACGGACTATCTTATATTAGTAAGATGAGTTAGTAGTGACTATTTACGACAATTGGCAATATCTCCGTAACTTCGCAAGGGTGGCTTTTTATTCATGTAAAAAATAAAAAATAGATACTTTGCCAAAAAAAAGACAAATAAATTAAAGCTTAATATAAAATTCATGGATTCTTTATATTAAGTATTGGTCGAACAATTTATTTTAGTTACAAAATGGAATAGTTAGTATCTGCGCCTTTGAAAACAACTTTTTTGAGTATCGGCTTTGAGTATTGACTTTGAATATTAACAATAATGAATAACATGAGCGTCAAGATTCCATTTGTAAACTTAAATTTTCAACATCAGCCGATAAGCAAGCAAATACAACAAGCAATTGCCAATGTCTTGGAAAAAGGAGACTTTGTTTTAGGGAAAGCAGTCGCAGATTTTGAGAAAGCATTTGCTTTCCAATCGGGTGCCGAGTATGGTGTCGGTGTTGCTTCGGGAACCGATGCGATCGCACTGGGTTTACAAGCTTGCAATATTGGTGCAGGGGATGAAGTGATTTTGCCTGCCAATACCTTTGTGGCAACCTTAATCGGAGTAATTCGGGCAGGTGCAACACCGATTTTGGTCGATTGCGACCCCGAAACGGCTTTAATCGACTTAAATGCAGCAGCTAAAGTTGTCACACCCAAAACCAAAGCAATTATTCCCGTACACCTTTACGGACAAATGGTGTCACCTAAGCAACTTTTAGATTTTGCCGACACCTACAATGTCTTGATATTTGAAGATGCAGCACAAGCACATTTAGCCCAGCGTGACGGGTATCGTGCCGGGTCGGTAGGGATAGCAGCAGCGTTTAGTTTTTATCCTAGTAAGAATTTAGGTGCAATTGGTGACGGGGGAATTTTATTAACCCGCGATGCCGACGTAGCGCAGAAAATGCAACGCTTGCGGAATTATGGAGCCTCGTATAAGTATTATCATACCGAAACGGGTACAAATAGCCGCTTAGATACATTACAGGCAGCGGTATTATTAGAGAAATTAGCATATTTACCCAAATGGAATGGCGATCGCTTGCAAATTGCCCAGCAATATGATTCAGAATTATCACCCTTGCAAGCAAGCGGACTCATACCAATGCAAAACCATAGTGGCAATGGGCATGTGTATCATCTGTATGTGATGAAAATAACAGAATTATGTAAAATTGCCCGTCCGGAATTGCAAGATAAACTTGCCGATGTGGGAATCCAAACAGGTATCCACTACCCTGTACCTTGCCACCTCCAGCCAGCATTTACGAATCTTGGCTATCAGCTTGGTGACTTTAAAAATGCCGAAACATTAGCAAGTCAAATTATCTCATTACCAATGTATCCCGGCTTAACTCCAAGCCAAGTTAAAGAAGTCGTTGCTGTTAT
>JANNFJ010001120.1:0-6853 GCA_031379725.1 Calothrix sp. OTE_75_metabat_31 | reverse complement strand
ATTTTCTTAACCGAGTAGTATTGACATGGATATGAGACAGACATAAACCAAGCCTGTCTCATTGCTTTAGTCAACTTGCTTTGAACGTTCAAGCGCGAGCTATGAATTTGTAACGTAGCGAAATCAATAAAAAAACTCTTTCAAATTTTCAGCAAGCAAACAAAAAACGGTAATATTCGCTACTTTTACATTGCAAATTTAATGTGTGAAGATAGTAAAAACAATGAAATATATTTTGATTTATATATCAATTCTTTCGAGTTTTTAAATTAATTAGATGCATATAAAATCTTTCGTATCCCCCAAATAAATAAAATTAAAACCTCTGCCTTAAGGGAGATTTAAATATTTACAATTGGAATCAGACCTCTCTCTTAAGGGGGATTTAAATATTTAGACAATGATTTAGAGTTGCTCTTAAAATAAATGCAAAACTCCGACTAAAGCTGTATTATTGTAGTCTTTGTAGTGATGTTCAGTAGCCATTAAACATTCAAATATTTGTTGTAGAGTTGATGAATTAACTTTATCTGCAGCAACCTTTTTAATAAAAAACTCTGACTTTGATGAAGTCAGAGTTTTATTTTAAATGCCCATTTTTTTAAACTAAAATTAATAAGTTTTTAAATGAATTTTTATTGTATAAACTCAGTCATTAAGCGACAAAAAATTAAAAATTATTAGAAGTGCATTTATAGCAGTTCCAAACCAGGTGAGGTACACATGTAGGGGCGCAAGGCATTGCGCCCTAATCTTGGTGTAAAATGGCTGTACCTCGTGAGACTGAGAAACGCTATAGAATTGATGCTGACATTACAGACATAATCAATTCTAAGTAGGTAAGAACCGAAAAATCATCGTTGAGGTTAGGGAGTAGTGAGTAAGAAAGAGGGTTTTGGGTATTTTACATTACGTTACATACTTCGCTTTTTTAGTGCTGACCTACTTAGGCAAAATTGAAATTAAAAAAACTCCCAACTTTTGAGAAAAGCTGGGAATCTGAATTAAATCACGAACCATTAAGCGTTAACATTTATAATGCCCTTATGCACTAGCACCAACTAAAGCAGGTTCTTCCCAACGTCTCACAACTTTACCGAAAACGGAAAGTTCTTGCATTAAGCTGTCGAAAGCATCGGGAGTTAGCGATTGAGGCCCATCGGATAGCGCTTTCGCTGGGTTGGGATGTACTTCAATCATTAGTGAATCTGTACCAGCTGCGATCGCAGCTTTTGCCATTGGACCAACATACTCCGACCGACCGGTTCCATGACTGGGGTCAATCATAATTGGCAAATGGGTCAGACTCCGCAATACAGGAAGAACTGACAAATCTAAGGTATTACGAGCGTATTTAGCATCAAAAGTTCTAATTCCGCGTTCGCAAAGAATCACGTTCGCATTTCCCGCTGCCATGATGTACTCTGCTGCCATCAACCATTCATCAATGGTTGCCGACATACCGCGCTTGAGTAACACTGGTTTGTCTTGTGCGCCAACTTTTTTGAGCATCGAGAAGTTCTGCATGTTTCTCGCACCAACTTGGATAATATCAGCAACTCTACCAATTGCTGGTAAGTCGGCTGCGTCCATAACTTCGGTGACAATCCCCAAACCTGTAGCCTCACGTGCGGCTGCCAATAAATCTAATGCACTTTCACCATGTCCTTGGAATGCGTAAGGTGAAGTCCGGGGTTTGTAAGCACCACCGCGCAAGAACTGGGCACCTGCTGCTTTAACACGCTTGGCAGTTTCGACAATCATCTCTTTGTTTTCTACCGAACAAGGTCCGGCAACTGTGACAATGGGATGATGTTCGCTGATGGAAACATTACCGTTGGGGGTGGGAATTATAACTTCGCTAGGTTCACCGTAGCGATATTCTCGGCTTACCCGCTTGAATGCTTTTTCGATGTGCAATACTTGTTCAATCCAAGGGCTAATTTTTTGGATTTGGAAGGGATCAAGAGTTGCTGTTTCACCAATCATTCCTAAGACAACTTTGTGCTTACCAGTGATTGTTTCAAGGCTTACATCCCAAGTTTCACGAATTTGTTCGCAAATGTGAGAAATTTCGTCTTGTGGTGTGCCAGATTTAAGAACTATTATCATTTTTTATCTCCGATGGGGGAATGGGTAAGGGGGAAAGAAGGTGCAGTGCGAGCATCTTGCTCGCGTATTGTATAAAGCGAGCAAGATGTAAGCCCTGCGGGCTGGCGCAAGCCTACGCACTACTCCATGTAATTAATTCTGGGGGGTTCGCGTAGCGTCCCGGCAGGGTAGCGCAACTAGGCACTACCCATCAAAACTTATGACTATTACCATTAATCCCTCAAAAATGCTTCGAGTTGCTGTAACTTAACCCAGGCTTCTCCGCTTTGCAGGATGTCTTTAGCAAGGGCGATTCCTTGGATGCAACGGTTGTTGAAATCGGGGGTTTCATTGAACTTATCAGCAACTTCGAGGGCTAATGCTGCATTCAATGCAACTACATCTTGCTGGGCTTGAGTGCCTTTGCCTTGCAAAACGGCTTTGAGAATTTCAAGGTTTTCTTGGACTTCTCCACCGCGTAATGCTTCGGTTGGGGCAACTGTTAACCCAAGTTCTTGGGGGTTAATGACGGCTGTTGAAACTTGTTGGTTTTTCAAGATTGCCAAATCGGTGGCATCGGCTAAACCACCTTCGTCCAATTTCTCGCGCCCGTGGAGTGCGATCGCATTCCTCGTGCCCAATTGCGATAAGGCTTGAACTAGTGTTTCCAACAAATGCGGACTATATACCCCGATAATTTGCCCTGTCGGTCGCATCGGGTTGACTAATGGTCCGAGCAAGTTAAATATAGTACGTACTTTCAGTGTTTTCCGCAGAGCAGCAACTGCTTTTAGTGCAGGATGCCAGCCCGGTGCAAATAAGAAAGTAATACCAACTTCATTGACTGCAGCTTGGACTTTTTCCGGTTTAGCAGTTAGATTTATACCTAATGCTTCCAGTACATCCGCTGAACCTGTTTTACTTGATGCCGAACGGCTGCCATGTTTGGCAACTTTTACCCCTGCGGCTGCAGTGACAAATGCGACGGCAGTCGAGATATTGAAGGTTGAAGCACCGTCTCCACCCGTGCCGCATGTGTCAATTAGGGGAGATGGGGCAGACAGGGGAGATGGGGGAGACAAGGGAGAAATATTGCTTTCTTGTCCCCCATGTCCTCCATGTCCCCTATTTCCCCCACCGCCGACAGATTGCGACTGGAGGACTCGCGCCATGCCTACAAGTTCGTCGGGGGATACGCTTTTGGCTTGGATAGCTGCTAAGATTGCGCCGGATAATTCGGGGGGAACCGCTTCATTCAGCCAGCCATGCATCAATTCGGTGGCTTGGGTTACAGATAGCGATTGACGGTCGAGAAGTTGTTGCAGGAGTGCAGGCCAATACGAGGAGTCGGGAATGGACTTTAAGTTATTTGCCGAGGTTTGGGTGACAGCAATCATGATTATTTAAAGGTCAAGGAGCATATATATCATGTAGGATAGGCATCTCGCCTGTCCATGCCATAGCACAGGCTTTCCTGCCTATGCTACGGGTCAAATTTATTTCGCACCTAAGACTTTTATGACTGTCTGCACGTCTTTGTCACCTCGACCGGAACAATTAAGGACGATGCGGGGATTACCTGAAAGCTGCGGGCAAAGATATTTGAAGTATGCCAAAGCATGGGATGTTTCCAAAGCTGGGATAATACCTTCTAACCTTGATAGCTGTTGAAATGCATCTAAAGCTTCGGTGTCGGTAACGCTGTAGTATTCGCAGCGTCCCATATCTTTCAAAAAGCTGTGTTCGGGACCGACACCGGGATAATCTAAGCCTGCACTAATGGAATGCGCTTCGATAACTTGACCGTCGTCATCTTGTAAAAGGTAACTCATTGCACCGTGCAATACTCCCAAACGTCCTAGCGTTAAAGTTGCTGCATGTTTATCGGTGTTAACTCCTTCCCCTGCGGCTTCGACTCCAATCATCCGCACCGATGGTTCGTTGACGAACTCATCGAACAATCCAATGGCATTGGAACCTCCACCAACACAAGCAATGAGAATATCGGGTAATCCACCCCATTTTTCCTGACATTGACCGCGAGTTTCTTTGCCGATTACTGCATGGAAGTCGCGTACTATCATCGGGTAAGGATGGGGACCTGCAACGGAACCCAAAATGTAATGGGTAGTTTCGACGTTTGTTACCCAGTCGCGGATGGCTTCGGAGGTGGCATCTTTGAGGGTTCCCGTACCTGCTTCTACAGGACGTACTTCTGCACCCATTAACCGCATCCGGAATACGTTTAATTCTTGGCGGTGCATGTCGTGAACGCCCATGTAAATGACGCATTCCAATCCGAAGCGAGCGCATACGGTAGCGGTTGCGACTCCGTGCTGACCTGCACCTGTTTCGGCGATAATCCGCTTTTTACCCATGCGTTTCGCAAGTAACACTTGCGCTAGGGCGTTATTAATTTTGTGAGCGCCTGTATGATTTAAGTCTTCACGCTTTAAGTAAATTTGCGCTCCACTACCGTCTGGACGTGCGTAATGTTGGGTAAGACGTTCGGCAAAATACAGGGGGCTGGGTCGTCCTACGTAGTCGCGCATCAAGTCCTGCAATTCGGCTTGGAAACCAGCGTCATCGCGGTATTGATAAAATGCGGTTTCGAGTTCCGCTAATGCAGGCATTAAGGTTTCGGGGACGTACTTACCACCGAATCTGCCGAATCGTCCTAATGCGTCAGGACGTTGGGTTGCTGAGTTAATTACTGTTTTGATTTCTGGGGTGCTGATCATTTTTAGTTAGAGTGTGGGGTAGTGAAGGTGTGAAAGATTTGGGGGAAATATTAAGTAGGATTTAGGTACTAGTTGCCGAAAACGAACCTGACTAGAACACGCACAAATATAAATTTGAGAGATTTTCTGTAAGTCTGTTCAAGTTGATATCAGGCGAAAACGCTTATTTTAAACAACTTTTCCTTTTCCCTTACCTCTTGACCTAGTTTGATTAGGGGGTATCGCTCCTCGCCAGGGAAGAAAGCAATTTGATTTATAATTTCTAGGGCAGAAGCTGGGAATACACATAAAATGGCTTCTGCTTTCCTTAAAGCTTGTGCGAGAGAGCAAAGACGCGAAAAGCTCTTAAGGGTGGCTTTAAATCAATCAAATCAATGATTTTTCCGGTTTTCATTGACCTAAAGTGGTAATTAATCACGGGAGAAACAGAAGATTAATAGTTATATAAGAGACGCTTTCGCAGGGTACCGATCAAGGCAAATTATCCAACAAAGCGATCGCGTTTCTATATTTCTAGTGCCTAACTCCCTACCATTGATAATGTGGGGGAAATTGCAGCTTTGAGTTCTTTACAGAGATTTTCGACTGCTTGCAATCCTTCGCTGGAGTTTGGATTGTTGAGGCGTTTGACAAAAGCGCTACCAACAATAACGGCATCTGCACCCCATTCCATCATCTGCTTTGCTTGTTCTGCATCGGAAATTCCAAAACCGATGCCGATGGGTTTGTCAGTGATATTTCGGATATCATTAAGTATGGTTTTGACACGACCTTGAATTTCATTACGCATTCCCGTTACACCTGTAACGCTGACTAGGTAAATGAAACCTTGAGATTCGCGGCTAATCGCTTCGATTCGGTCTTTGGAACTTGTGGGGGCAACGAGTAAAATTACCTCTACGCCGAATTCTGCTGCTGTTTGGATTAATTGCTTCGATTCTTCGAGGGGTAAATCGGGTACTACTAATCCTTTAACTCCTACGTTAGCAATTTCGCTTAAGAAAGATTTGATTCCCCGATTCAAAATCGGGTTGTAGTATGTAAATAAAATTATTGGTGCTTTTAAGGTGGGGGTCACTTGGGCAAGCATCGATAATACATGTTCTAATTTTGTACCCTTTGCTAAAGCGCGGGTCGCTGCGGCTTGAATTACCGGGCCATCTGCTAATGGGTCGGAATAGGGAACACCCAACTCAATAAAATCAGCGCCATTACGGTCTAAAATGCGTAAAGCTTCGGCTGTGGTTTCGAGATTTGGGTCGCCTGCTGTGATAAAAGGTATCAAAGCGCATTGTTTGTGAGAACGTAATGTTTTAAAGCCTTGGGAAATTGCTGTCATTTTTATCACAATAGTTAACGGTCAGTCAATAGTTGGTAGTAGGCAATTAGTACTTGGAGTTTTTTCACGCTACCGCTTACGTACTTCAATAATAATTTTCTCACATCCCCAAACCCACCTGGTTCGATTTTTTATCTGTCTGTCAACAGGGTCAGATGTGAGGGGGTTTTTGCGCGATCGCATTTTCATTTAATTGACGCTTAACAAGGTTTTTACTGCTTGTTCAATATCATGTTGTTTAATTAGGGATTCTCCCACCAAAACGGCACGTACTCCTGAAGAAGCCACAAGAGATAAGTCTGCGGGGGTATAGAGTCCTGATTCGCTGACGAGTGGAGGGCGACAGGACGCGGAGCATTTCGGCGGGCAGCGTGAAGCGCGCGCCGGTGTCGAAGACGACGGTTAGCGCGGACTTGTCTTTTGAGACGCGCAGCTCGCTTGGCCATGGACTTTGATCGGACATTGGGTTCGCTCTAATAATGTTGATACCGCTTAGCCACAGGGATAGGATGCGGCAAGAAAAATCCGGGAATGCCATGAACGCCCCCTTCGCCGCCCCCGCATCCATGATCGACCCGTTCGGCCGCCATGTCTCCTATCTGCGCGTCTCGGTCACCGACCGCTGCGACTTCCGCTGCACCTATTGCATGGCTGAGGACATGGAGTTCCTGCCCAAGCGCGA
>JANNFJ010001084.1:0-2042 GCA_031379725.1 Calothrix sp. OTE_75_metabat_31 | reverse complement strand
ATAAAAGTCATATGTCGAACTAAAAACGATTTACAAAATGTCCACTTACAAAAAAAAGTAATTATACAATGTCGGGGTACGGCTTAAAGAATAGATACTAAAATGTTTTTATCGTGGTCTTAATAAAAGTTTGTGTAGAATTATTTGCATTTAGAATTTGTGTCAAACCAGTATCGCTGCTAACGTTTTGGGCTTTGCGTCAGGTGGGGGATTAGAATACCGTCTGCCCGATACTGAAGCCCAATATAATTATTTAAGTACAAGATATAAAAAAATGTTGATACGAAGCCGTCCTGCCGGAATTAATTTAGATTAAAGGTATGAAGCTGCTAGTTTGCTGGTAAAGCCCCACTTGCGCAAAACCTCATGTTAGCAAAAGTGCTTCAACATTGACACTTTTGTCAAGGTTGAGATAGTAATGAATGATACACCGGCGAGCTGATACAAGCTGGGCTCTGATCTACTGCTGAGATCGCGTTATAAAGTGATTTTATTGTCATGGTATAACTAGTACCAAAGTCTGGATTTGCGCCTGCGGCAGCATTTTTGCTAACGTTGTGTATTTGCGAAGGCAGGGGATTCAATGAACGTCCAGCCCGGTACAAATGCCCAATTGAAATTTTATTGTTGAAATTACAACAAAAGATGAATATAAAACGTCTCGCCAAGACCGAGGCCGAATAGCATTTATTGGCTGAGGTTTTGATGTCCTGCCCTGCTTTTGCAAATACGCTTGTTGTATGCCGTATTGCTACTTGGTTGGTAATTTGTCTACCAACTTTTCAATTAAACTTAAAGGGTTCATTCCAATTTCTTTGTCCTCTTTGTTATCTCTGCTTCTTAATGGGTCTTTATGAATTTCGTCTAATACTCTCGCAAGATATTCAACAACTTTTTTGTCATCTCGTTTTTTTATTTCGTCTGTAAATGCTATTATTGATTTTGCTAATACAGCTTTATAAGCATAGTCTTCTGAAATATTTTTTTGCTTATTATATTGCTTCGCACAGAAAGTTGCACCTGTAATTGATATACCAACTGCCACAACTCTTCCAACAATCGAACTAATAGAATTAGGGTCAGTAATCCATTTTCCACTTACTATCCAAACAGTCAAAACTAAGGCAGCTAGTATAAAAACTGATGCTCCTATAATCCAACCTTTAAGCGAACCGTTTTCACTTGCTTCCATATGTTGTGCTGAAAAAGCTGCACTAATTCCTTGTGCAGATTTCAAATTCAATGCTGTTTCCGCTTGAGATATTAATGTATTAATGGTAGCTTCTTTTGCAATAATTTCAGTTGCTTTCTTTTCAAGTTCATCTATTGATGTTTTATATTCTTCGATGTTTTCTGCGAATGTGTTGATTGATAATTTTTTTGTTTCTATTTCTTTTTCGCTTGATTGAATAGTAGTTGCATAAGCTTCTGTAGTTGTTTTAAGCTTAATGATTGATTCTGCTATCTCATCCGATGAAAGCTTTAGCTTTTCAATTTCAGAAATATTTTGTTCTGCAAGACTCTTGTTTTCATCAACTTTTATTTTGGCTTCATCAATTTCGTTTATGAAGCCTTTCTTTTCGTTATATAAATTGATAAGAGATTGCAATTCGTCTTTTAGTTTTGAAATATTTTTAAGTTCTGCTTGGTAGTCCTTTTGTTTCAATTGCCTTACTAATAAACCTGTAGAAAGGACTGCGTCATATAGATTGTCCACTTGGGTAATTAATTGCTGTGGATTGCTTTGATATTGTCTAATAGTATTAAGGGTTGATAAAATTGTGTTCCGTCTGTTTGATGGCAAATCTTCAAAAGTTCCATTTTCAATTGCACCTATTAATAAGTCCTTAATAAATATGAATTTTTCATAGCTTTCAATAATGGTTATGTCTCCATTTGTGGTTGTCGGTGATGAAGATATTAGACTATTGAAACTAGTTAGTGTTGTTTCATTATTTAATTCGGTCAAAATTTGCTCTGATACTTGTTTCATGGTGTCAATTTAATATGGCATACAACGTTAGGGCTTTGCGTTCGGCGGG
>JANNFJ010001059.1:0-7637 GCA_031379725.1 Calothrix sp. OTE_75_metabat_31 | reverse complement strand
CACATTCCGCACCCTAACTGTCACAAAGGGGTTTTTACTGAATATTTTCTTGACAATAAGAGTAAAAAAATACTTCACTGGCTCGTATAGTCATATTATTTACCTATCCTAAATAATATTTTATTATCAATAAGAATCAATAACTATTTACCCTTAAACAATAGATAAAAGCTTATGACTGTTAAACTAATATCTGTATTTAGTTTATGATATACCAATTAAAAGTGATTACAATTTGTGACTATAAATTTTAATTAATAGTCTATATGACAATATGACAGATAAATTGTTGATATAGTCTAATTAACATTTATAATAGTAACGACAATTTTCTGGTAGGAAACTCAAAATGTATTTTCTTTCTTCGGTCAAATTTGATATTAATATTTCATTCTCAAATTCAACTAAATGTATCGATTGAAAACATTGAAATATCCATCGCATAGTCGGGTTATTTACAGATTTACCGAGTTGATTTTTAATAGTGGATTCAGCCGCTGATAAGGCTTTTCTTATTTGTCTTTGAGCTAAAGTATAGACTAATAGACATAATCCCATTATCATAGCCATAGCTTCAATTCTTTCTGGAGACTTAAGAAAGATACTGTCTGCAAAAAACAAAGGGTCTTTAAGAAATCCAAACCCTCTTTCACAGCTTTGCTGTGCTTTATATTCAGAAAGCATATCATCATTACTAAGAGATTTTTCATCTAAAATATTTGTAGCAAGTATGAAACGTCCAGCACTTTGATAGGCTATTTTAATAGCATTTATGTTTTCAGACAATGAAGCATTTACTTGATAAAAAACTTTTTGATCTTTTGACTCTTTCTCTAAGTAATCGATGCTATCAATTTGATGTTACTTTAATTTTTTCTTAAAACTATTCACAGCCTTAATAGCACAGTCACGAGAATTAAATTTTGTGTCAAGTAGTTTTTTAAGCTTATCTAATGCACTAATTTTTGACTTAGATATTCTTTTTTCTAATTGGCGTAAATCAGATTCTTTTCTTTCAGTACTTTCTACAACTAACCATCTCTGTTCTACTCCACCATAATTACTTTTGGTTACAGAATAGTAATATCCGGTTAAAGAACTACTGATAAAATCGGTTGATAATAATGTTGATACCTGCTCTTTTGCTAGTCCTATAGTCATCGGTACTCTACATAACCATCTCATTCCAAATAATGAACTAATATTTTTGGCATTATATAGAGCCGCATCTGCGACCATTAAACTATCGTCCGAATGTATTTTTTCTTTTTGCATTTGTTCTTTGTATTCTAAAAATATTTTAGCAAAACTTGAAGAATCTGATTGATTTCCAGATGCAGATTTAAAAAATATTGGTATATCTCCATCCGATGATGATATTAAGTCTATAATAAATTGTTTTAAATCGGGTCTATGGTCACGAGAATAACCATAGGTAATTTCAATAGGTTGTGGTGATTTGATTTGACCATTAGATGAATTATTATGAAAAATTACATCTGGTAAATTTGTATTATATTCACCATGTAAATGTAGCGAAGTCGAATCTAAGTGTGACGATTTTAAACTAATATTGAATTCTTTTATCACTGGAATGCTAATAGCTAAAAATACCTCCGTTAAGCCTTTAATAAATAATTTGTCCATTACTCTACCTAATTTATCATCATTTAAATATTCTGCTTTTACTCCTTTTCCGATTAAATGTTCACAAGCTTTATCTTCAAAAAACTCTGGAAACATATATAAAGGACTGCTTACAAAACCCAATCCATTTAATATCATTGCTTTTACTACGTGCCCAGCACTTACTTTTTCTCCTGCTTCTTGCCCAATTAATTCATTTATAATTTCCACCAGACCTATGGAATCTATAATTCCTGCGATTATACCCAAGTGGTCTATGCTTTGAATTTCAATATCTCTCGAATTAGACATGACCATAAAACAGAATAAACAACATCTGTTAAAATTTTCACATTTTATGTGCCTGAAAACTTATTTTTAATGTTTGAAGCGTTAGTTTTAACCGTTTACAAGTATTTATATAGTTAGCACTAATTTATAGTTATACTTCGAGCCTATGTCTCGGTTATGCGCTGACGTAACCGAAGATTTTTTGTACACGCGATAGCGCAAGCGCCGCTTTTAGCGATACCATCGAAGATGGTTGCCAAGGGCATCGCACGACTCTCCGGGTGCGAAGCACCCGGAATCGTGTTACCGAACAACTGAGCTTAATAATATTAATTATCATTAAGCTTCAAGAGATCACTCCAATTCATAGTTCTTAAATACTATTTACTGAAAATAGTTTAAGTACAAACGAACTTGTGACAGTTAGGGTGCGGAATGTGGGATATAAAGCTTTCGCTGCTACTGGTGTGCGAATTTGGATGCAAAAAATTAAAGGTTGGCAGGAACCTGCTCCTCAACCGAAAGAAGAAGTACGTATTCAACAGCCAACGGCGAAAGAGATTAGTGAAGCGATCGCCTGCGTCTTCTGCTTCGGTACTGTTGACTCGAACCTCGTACAAGGACTAATCGCCAATCAAATCGGTAAAGCTTATCCGCAGTTGAAAGCTCATATGGAAGCTGCCAAACAACTTCTGCCGACTCCGGTTAAGGATGAACTGCTGACTGCTACTAACCTTGCCAAGCTGTATGTTGAGCGTACTGGTAAGCAGTTGAGTAAGAACAATACCAACCAAGGTAATGCGAAGGTAATGAACGAGATGCTGATTAATCTTAGGTTGCAGGTCAAAAATCCTAGTCCAACAGCAAAGAAAGACGGACAGCCGTTGTATTTACCAACCGAACTCGGCAAACAGCACAGTAAAGTTATCTTGCAAGAAGCAACCGGGAATAACAAAACAATTCAGCAGTTGCGCTGGTTTCCGTCGGTACTGGAATTGATGAATTAGTAGCAATTAAATATTTGTTCTTTAAAGCAGTGCTGGTGACGGTTGCTGCTTTTCCTTTTATACAGGCGCTATACGGTTTTCGAGCGATCGCTTAACTGTAGCGAGAGCTAATTTAATGAACGCTCGTTGGATTAACTATGCGATCACATCGCCTGGACATTTTATTCCCCTTAATTTTGGGGAATTAAAAGAAATCTTTAAGCCGATGTAACGTCAAAATCTTACATACTGCGTGCGATCACTCACCCATTATCCTTGGTCTTTTAAGATTTTTCCGTACTTGCTTTATTCGGATACAGGTATATTATTATATCGAATACTAAACGATTTTTTTGATTCATTATTTAAAAAAGTTATTTTCAGTACTGCTATTTTGTTTATTTTTGAAGAAATTCCTATAAAATTTACACTTGCATTTGTAGGAATATTATTAATAAGTTCAGATTTGGCATAATTAATATCTTTTTTACTACCAATTTGGGAACCTCTGGCAATATATTCATTTCCCGAATCATCAATTATTCTAGTTGGGTAATTTGCAGAAGCGCCTCCCATAATAAGAGTAGTATCTTTCTCTAAACTTGTTATTTTCATTCTGCATATCACAGCGTCATCATTCTGACTGCAAGTTTGTAAATCAAATTGGAATCCTTTAGCTTGTTGAGAGTAATTACTATCACTTTGACTTGCTTCTGCTTTTGGCTTAAGTTCTTGCGGTTGGGACGAAGAGGCAGGAATTTCTTTCTGTACAGGTGGAGTAGCTAAGTTTTCTTTAATATCAGAGGAAGAAGGGGAAACTTCTGCCATATAATAAGTTAAATTTCTATCTTTAACATCTATGGGTATTTGAAAATTCTTGCCCTGGAATCCTACTTTACTTAGATAAACTTTATTGTACTCATTTTTTGGAATCTTAATGTCGATATATCCTGCACTGTCAGTATAACCAGCAGGTACTGGCACTCCTAAACGGTCAAACTCTATATTAACATCTGGAATAGCAGCTTTAGTTTTTTCATTTCTAATCAGAAGTCTAACAGTTATTTCTTGGGCAGTCTCTTTAGTTTTTTGTTCGCTTTGAGGTGACGAAAGCACATTATTTTTGTCAATAAAGTCCTTTCCAAACATTCCTATACCAATACTCACAAATACTATTAGTAATAATGCTTTGGCAGAATTGGGCATTTTTTCGAGAAAATTTAGCATATTCATTAAATAATTTAAGTTATATTGATTGATTGATATTCAGTTAAAGACATATCTTGATCGTTATGCTCGTTTTTGCCCGCTTCTTTCCTGTTAAATTCCTTTTGCTCTTGTATTTTGAGATACTCAATAAATTTTTTGACCTGATTTTCAAAGCGAACAGGGATTCTTATCAGCTTCGTAGTTCTACCCGTTGGTTTTCTACCCATAAATTAGATAAGCGGTTAACCGTTTATTAATTAAATTGGCATTATTAACAATTTTCAAGTACCGCAGACTACAAAATTAATAAATATTAGCCGTGATTTTTAATACATTCAATCGCCCTTTGAGCAGCGTTAGCTATAGGGAATGGCTGAAAGTGCGGTGTTTCTACGCGATAGTAGCGATGTCTACAACGGGGGCTACACCTACACATAGGCTGCATCCAGTCCCCTTGGTACGAGCATGATGGAAAAGTGCGATAGCTTCGCTAACCCCTAAAAGGGGTATCGCTCGTATGAAGGTGCAAGCGCCTTTGCATAGCGATTCAGGCGTTGAGTATCGCCCCCAGCGCTCGTCACCTAAAATACTCGCAGAACCCTCTCGGAAGCTTTTTGCATTCCCCAAGATGTACTTTTAAGATACATGGCTGTTTGATTAGACGTTGAATAGAAAAAATATTTATATAAAAATAAACAAAATATTTTCCATTACTTGCGTAAATATCCGGTTTAATAGTGTAAATAATAGAAGAAGCATTTGCTACTTATAGTTACAAGTACATTTGTTTTTGTAGAAAATGATTTTGGTGCATTTATTGAAACTTAGAATACTAAACCTACTAATAGCGGTTGTTTTATTACGTATAAAAACTAATAAGTACTAGGTTGATTTTAACTTTAGCTCAAAAAATGCTGGTTTATATAAAAGAACTCAGTAGTCAAGAAGCAGGAGTCAGAATTTATTCTAAATTCTGTATAACTAATAGATAATGTAGCGTTTAATACTTATACCTTTAAGCGATCGCAAAAAAGGACTAAGTATAGAACCCTACTTAAATTCTTTCTGACTCCTGACTGCTGACTCCTGAATTCTAAGTTTATGTTCTACACAATTACGGCTAAATATTTAATTCTATGGCAGAAATAATTCCCGATAAGCTTCCTGCGCGTGCTTCGGCTGGAGAAAAGAAGCTTTTTTCAGTTTTACAAAGACTCCCTGACTCCTGCATAGTTTACTACGAGCCAGTTGTTGAAGACCGATATCCAGATTTTATTGTCATATGTCCGGATATGGGACTTTTGGTAATTGAAGTTAAGGGTTGGTATCCCAAAGACATTTTAGGTGGTGATTCTAATTCGGTTCGGATCAAAGAATTGCACGGTGAAGTTGTTCGCAATCATCCTGTAAGGCAAGCACGCGACTACATGTTATCCCTAATGGATCGGTGTAGAAATCACAACTATGGGAAACAGTTGTTGCAGTCGGAAGGGGAACATCAAAACAGGTTTATCTTTCCGTTTGGGCATTTTGCAATTCTTTCTAACGTTACTGGTAAACAGTTAAAAGAACATTCAAGAGGCGATTTTACAGAAATTTTCCCACCCTCTAAGGTTGCAACCCGCGATATTCTCGAATATTGGACGGATGAGAGTTTAACTGGTGATGAGTTATACAAGACATTCAAACCTTACTTTAATCCATTTTGGGAATTTACTTGGTTAAGTTCAAAGCAGGTCAATGCTTTGAGGGCTATTATTCACCCAGAAATTGAATTAATATCTAATTCGAGTAAAACCTCATTGCCGGAGATAGCTCAAAGTAAGAGTACTGCAGAGATTCTAGACGTTCCCGACATAAAAGTTTTAGACTTGCGCCAAGAAAACAATGCCCGAAACATTGGTGATGGACACCGGATTATCTATGGTGTAGCTGGTTCGGGTAAAACTGTTTTGTTAATTGCTAAAGCCCGGTTACTTAGTGCCCAAAAGCCAGACGCTCCTATTCTGATGTTGTGTTACAACGTAACTTTAGCAACTTACTTAGGTAATGCAGTTGGTGACTGTAAAAATGTGACAGTCAAACATTTTGATGGTTGGGCTAAAGCTAACGGTTGCGCTCGTCTTCAAGGCGAACAGAACGAAGAACTTGGAAATCGTTTTTTACAGGTTCTTGAAAATGGGTCTAAAGATACTCGACGCTACGAAACAATATTAATTGATGAAGCTCAAGATTTTTCTGATTCTTGGTTCAGATGCGTTTTAGAAGCGATGCAGGAACCAAACGATGGTGACTTAATCATAGTTGGGGATGGTAATCAAAGTCTGTACAGAAAAACTAAAGTACCTTGGAGCAGTATTGGTATTAACGCTAAAGGTAGGACGATTTATACAAAGTTCGACCTCGATAAAAATTACCGCAACTCCCGCGAAATCGTTGAACTCGCTGCTGTATTTAGTACGCCTACTGCTGAAAGTGAAAAAACAGATACTATCCTATCGTTGTTTGTTGACCCAGAGAAATGTCAGCGTCGGACTGGAATTAAACCTGCTTTTGTCAAAGTCAATAACCGTCGTGATGAATGTAGTGAAATTTTAGGTATAGTCAAAAATTTACTCGACGGTAAATGGTTTGGTAAAGATATTCCACCGCTCAAACCCGAAGAAATTGGGATTCTCTACCCATCAGCATCCTTTTACGATAAGCCAATCCTTAAAGGAATGGTAGAAAACTTGGGTCAATTTAGTGATGTAATTTGGCTTACCGACCCTGACAATTTTAGAGCAAGAACTAAAATTAACGAACCAGGGGTTAAAATTCAAACTATCCATTCTGCCAAAGGATTGCAATACCGCGCTGTGATTTTAATGTGGGCAGACAATTTACCGCGTCAGTTTGGCGATACAACAGAAATACAAGAACGGTGTTTAACCTATATAGCTATTACTCGTCCCGAAGATTATTTAGCTATCACTGCTTCTAATTCTTCACCGTTTATGTCGGAAATCATCGAGTCTGGAAAAGTTGATGTAATTTAAATCGAGTATTTGTCCTTTACACATAGCTTTAGTTAATAAGGCTACATGCGTATTGGACAGTTTTGATATTGTCCAAATCTATCCAACCGATATTTCGATCAAAACTTGCTAGTAAAGCGATCACAGATTAGCAATGCCTTTATGCGACTACTTCCTGGTATCGCTTAATTTATTTAACGTTCAAAATGTGGAGAAGCACTATGTCAAATTTCACCTTATTTCAAGAAGCTCGAAATGCGCTGTATAAAGCCGCGAAGAACTCTGCCGATTTTGTCCTGGTTAAATTAGCCTCACAAGATAGTGATTTTAGTCCAGCCGACAAAGAACGTTTAAAAGTGGCGCTTTCGGTATTGAAAATTACGTGGTCAAGTAAAGATAACGATAAATTTGACCAATATGGGAACGTAACCATATATCCAGACTGCGAACCCAACGAATATGGCGATATATCAATATACACAGACGAGGAAAACTACGTAGATGATAC
>JANNFJ010001056.1:0-1614 GCA_031379725.1 Calothrix sp. OTE_75_metabat_31 | reverse complement strand
TGTTGATAAGTCGGTTGATTATTTGTTGATTTGGGTGAAATGTTTGCCTTCGGTGAAGGTGTAGATAAATTGGAATTTCTTGGCATCGCTGCCCTTGGCACTCCTAATGTATCCCGCATAAGAATGCCACCTACCCCGACTATTCCCATACTTAAAATAGCTGCCCACATCACCCCAGCATTACCATTACCGATTAAATGGTTAATTTTAAATTCGTTCATAAAATGGCTTGATTTTGCAACGTTCGCCTAAAGTTCCCATACGTACTAGTGCTTCCAATGGCTGCAACTGGGCAACAATATTTTCCGCAAACCTAAATCTTCGCGCCACCCGCTTGACTTCGGACTGGTCAACCCCAAGCACAATTTTTGTACTGGAGTTAGCGATCGCTTCGTCGGATATCTCAGCATCGCGTTGCGAAGCGAGTATCGCATTTAACCCGAACTTGCGACCATCGGCGAATAAAATTTTGATGCTAGATGAATTTTTGACTTCTTTTGCCTCATCTACGATCAAAAAGGTGCGAGGAATTTTCCCCTCGATTTCCCCCATAATTCGATGCGAATCCATTAATTGTTTAGTCAATGCCTCGGCCGCGATCGCACTCAACCCCGGTACTTTACCTAGTGCCGATAAGTCAAACCGGATAATTTGACTGTCAAGCTTGGGTTGGGGTTTATCGAATATTCCATACTGAAACGTAGCTGCTAGTTTCAACTGTAGTTTGACCGATTCCTTACAACCATCTTCAACTCGGCTTTCAATTTCAGAGCGGACATCAGCAAATGTCGGTGGTGTGCGGTTCCAACTATGAAAATTATCCTGGGTAATTCCCTTATTTCGGTAACATTGGTTGAGGATGTCGATTACCAAACCTTCTTGGTTAGCACCTAACACAAGTGCTTTTTTGAAGATGGTAGCCACTGCGATCGCTTGCAAGTTGGGGCCACCTCCTTTAGTATCTTGGTCAACTACAAGCGGATTAATACCGTGGGGGGACTCCATATCAAGCGGGTAACAAATTTCACTCGGTAGCTCTAAATCGCCATGAAAATCCACAACGATAATTTTGACTTCGGTAAATAGTCGCGGTAATTCGTAGGCGAGAGCTTTGAGCGTCTGGGTTTTACCCGAACCTGATGCGCCAATTAAGACGACGTGTCCGTTAGGTAATGTGGCTGGGTTCCAGATAACATTATCACCAAGTATAATTCCAGACTCTTGTTGGGTAGGAAGCGTGTTTTTAACTTGGTTCGGTTTGAGAGTTTGAATTGGTAAAGGCTTGGGCGGCATTGATGATCCTAATTTGTAGTTGTCCTGTGGCAAATTCTTCACCACTGTTGGTAATGACCATTTCTAAGGGTGCAGCTTCGAGGCTGATACTGGTAGTTGTTGCTTTGATAACAGGGAATTGATAAGGGTCGCTTTTTAAAGTTGTTGCGTCGAAATCGGAGACTGCCAATTGACCCGTGACAAAAACTAACGCTCCTGCTCGTTTAAAAGGTAAAAGAGATAAAGCTATTGGTTCATCATCTAACGTCAATGTTTCGATGTTGGTAATCGCTGCTTGTCCGACATTAGCGGTAATTGCTTCGAGGTAAATTTGAGCGTCGG
>JANNFJ010001041.1:0-9155 GCA_031379725.1 Calothrix sp. OTE_75_metabat_31 | reverse complement strand
GTTTTCTTCCCAGAATTTCTGCCATTTGGCTTCGGTGGTTTGGGAGTCGTAAACGCTGGGTAGGTTTAGGTTGGGAATTGTTGCGGTCATGCTGGGAAAAGTTAATGTGGAAGGACTTTTATAAATTTTGCCACATGGTTTGGTGACTGGTTAGGTTGGGCAAGATTTATTGGTTTGACCTGGAAATTAAAGCATGAAAGTGGGTACGGGTTGAAGTGGTTTTATTCAATTTTATTGTGGCTGTGAAGATTTTGCGAATGATGAGTAGTTCGGGTGTACTGGGGTGGGGGTTGGGTGATATGAAAGAGGAAGGAACCACAAAGGACACAAAGGGCACGAAGGGAAGAAAGAAAGAAGAAAAAAGAAAAAAGGAAATTAGGATGAAAGATTCTCAAGAGTATATTGAGCAATTGGCATATGCTGTAATTGGAGCAGCTATTGAGGTGCATCGAGTTTTGGGACCTGGTTTTTTAGAGGAGGTTTATCATCGGGCTTTGAGGCAAGAATTTTTAATCAGGGGAATACCGCATAAGTATAAACATCCGATTGTTATAACTTATAAAGGTTGTCCAGTTGGTGAGAAAGAATTAGATTTTTTAGTCGGTGAGTGTTTGGTTGTTGAGTTAAAAGCTGTCCAAAGCTTAACCCCTATTCACGATGCTCAAGTTATGTCTTACCTTAAAATAACGAAACACCACCTTGCCCTTTTAATTAACTTTAATGTCCTTCTCCTCAAAGACGGCATCAAACGAATAATTTTGTAATTAATTCTTCTTTGTGCCCTTTGTGCCCTTTGTGGTTCGTTTCCTCCCAAACCCATGCAACACAACCAAAAACCCTGGACATACATCCCCACCCTATACTTTGCCCAAGGTATACCTAACACCATCATCAACACCGTCTCAGTCATCCTTTACAAACGACTCTCCATCAGCAACGAACAAATAACCTTTTGGACAAGCTTTCTCAACCTCCCCTGGGTTCTCAAAATGCTCTGGGCACCCTTCGTCGATACCAATTCCACCAAACGCACCTGGATGCTAGCAATGCAATTTACCATGTTTGCTTGCTTGGCATTAGTTGCCCTTTCCTTACAACTGCCCAACTTCTTTTTTGTATCGTTGGTGTTGTTTGCTGTAGCATCCTTCATCTCTGCTACCTACGATATTGCCACCGATGGTTTTTACATGCTGGTTCTCTCTGCCGAACAGCAAGCTTTTTTCGTGGGATTTCGTTCGCTGTTTTTCCGATTAGCGATGTTATTTGGTTCGGGCTTTTTAGTGTTTCTCGCTGGCAGACTCGAAATATATCTCAATGATATCAAGTTGGCTTGGACTATTACTATCGGTTTTTCATCAATATTATTTATTGTACTTTTTATCTATCATCGTTTAATTTTACCTACTCCCGATACCGATACAAATAAATCGACAGCGAACGAGATTCCTTTTTGGTTAGTAATTAAGTCTTATTTTCAACAAGAAAAGATTGCTGCCGTTTTAGCTTTTATTTTGCTTTACCGCTTAGGTGAAGCAATGCTCGTTAAGCTTGCTTCGTTGTTTCTCCTCGACCCAATCGAAAAGGGTGGCTTAGGTCTTTCTACCGATACTGTTGGTTTAGTTTATGGAACATTTGGTGTAATTTCTCTGATTGCTGGAGGAATTTTAGGAGGTTTAATAATTTCCAAATATGGCTTAAAAAAATGCTTATTCCCAATGGCTTTAGCGTTGAATCTTCCCAATATATTTTATGTATATATGGCGGCTGTGAAGCCACCATTATTATTAGTTTACCCGCTAGTGTCGCTCGAACAATTTGGATATGGTTTAGGTTTTACAGGTTTTACCGTGTATTTACTTTACCTTTGTAAGGGTGAGTATAAAACATCGCATTATGCTATCTCTACGGGCTTAATTGCTTTAGGTTTGATGTTACCTGGGGCAGTTAGTGGTACAATTCAAAAGTCAATTGGTTATACGTCATTTTTTATTTTGGTGTGCTTGCTTACTATTCCTGGTATGATTTCAATCTTTTTTATTCCTGTTGAGGAATACGCCGAAAAGTAAAATTTTTATGAATACTGAACTTGTTGAATCTTTAGCACAAGCGATTTTATCGCTATCTCAAGATGAACGCTCTCTTTTAGAGCAAAAATTAGATAAAGAACGCAATACTTCTAGTTCTAAGCAAGTAAAGCTGGAGGCAGATTTTCAAAGACTTGTTAAGCAATGGCGTGAGGAAAATCATGGGGTTTCATCTACTAACCAAATGTCTATGCATTCTGCATACCAACAAATTATCGGGATGGGTGATGCAGTAATACCCTTGTTACTTAGAGAACTAGAAAAAAAATCGGGGCAATGGTTCTGGGCACTAAAATCTATAACTAGAGAAGACCCTGTCCCCCCTGAAAATAGGGGAAAAACAAAAGAGATGATTAAAGCTTGGTTGGACTGGGGTCGGCAAAGGGAACCTGGTTATGGTGAGGTTGGTTGCATTATGAAAAGAGAAATTCCCAAACCTTAGTTTATACAGCAATTTTTATTTTAATCGAGTACGTATGTAGGGGCGCAAGGCATTGCGCCCTCTTGACTGCGGGGTGATATACTGTACTTTATAAACTTCCAAGATGCTGTATGTCCTACGTTTTAGGAATTGATGGTGGTGGAACTAAAACTGTATGCGTTATTATGAATGCTCAGTGCGAAGTTATAGGTCGTGGTGAAGCTGGAGCATCAAATTATCAAAGCATAGGTGTTGATGCAGCTTTAAGTTCGATTGAATCAGCAATTTATGCTGCTGCTATTGAAGCATTAAAAGTCATAAAATGCATTCAAATAAAAGCGATATGTTTGGGATTAGCTGGTATTGGTCGTCCTAATGATATCGAAGTAGTAAAAGGTATAGTTAGTAATTTAGAAAATAGTCCTAGTTTACCGATTGAGTGGGAATTACTATCAAGTCAAGCTGCAACTATAGAAAATAAAAATATTATTATTTGCCATGATGCTCTAATTGCATTGGTTGGTGGGATTGGTCATGATGTCGGAATTGTGGTAGCTGCTGGTACTGGTTCGATTGTTTTTGGTCGAAATCAACAGGGAATTACTAAACGTGTTGGTGGTTGGGGTTATATTTTGGGTGATGAAGGTAGTGGTTATAAAATTGCTGTTGCTGGGTTGCAAGCTGCGATGCAAGCTTACGATGGACGAGGGAAATCTACGATTTTACAGGAGGTTTTTAAAAACCATTTAGCGTTGGCAAGTATGGAAGATTTAATCGAAGTTGTGTACCGACGTGGATGGGGTGTGAAAGAAATTGCAGCTTTAGCAATTGTTGTTGATAGTGCCGCAGCAGATGGTGATGAGGTTGCGAATCGGATTATTGATGATGCCGTGCGGGAGTTGGTCAAAGCAACTTCGACGGTAATTAACGCACTTACTTCTACAGAAAATGATGGTTTTGAGGTTGTGACTGTAGGTAGTGTTTGGGGTGGGAAGTCGAAGATGCACTCGCAATTTATTAAGTCTCTTACTTTCGAGTATCCAAATGTAAGGATTATCTATCCCAGGTTTGAACCTGCATATGGTGCTGGGCTGGTAGCATTGAAAACAATCGGATAGTTTTTATTCTCCCAATATTCAATAATTCGCTCGTTCTAAACTTTGAGATGAATTAATAAGAATTTATACTTACTTCCACCGTCCATCGTAGTTTTTTAACTTCATAAATAAAACTATGACATTCTATAGTGTACTTAGGGGGTAAGTAAATATATTTAAAATTTGTTTAAAGGTATAACTCCTGACGCTGCAAGGGTTTGAGCATTATTGCGTAACAGCACCTTAAGCAATTCATTACCGAGAATCCAAGTATTTCCACTGCTATGCTTGTAAAGATTGTACAAAGTTGTTATTTTTCCCATACAAAATAAATTTTAATCACTATGCTGGTTTTAGCGAAATCAGTAATTGTAGCTACATGACAAGCTTAAAAGTCATGGTACGTCAGGTTGATTCTGGTACCGTGGGATATCAAACTGTTTCGTTGCATCTACCACTGTCTGCTTGAATTAAGTCTATATATCTATATTTTGTGCATGTGATTATGGAGTCTTTACCAAGCTTTGAAGAGGTAGATTTTCAAAAATACTTACAGGTTTTGCAACGACGTTGGCTACCTTTAGTCGCAATATTCGGAGTCAGCGTTACTCTTGGATGTTTGTATGCATTGTCGCTAAAACCCTCGTATAAAGCCGAAGGAAGTTTGATGATTAAATCAAATCGGACTTCGTCGCTAACAGGGGTAACGGAAGATTTGGGAAAAATAGAATCTTTGAGTCAGAATGAAAATCCTCTGGAAACTCAAGTAAAAGTTATTGCCTCAAATCCTGTTATCAAAGAGACAATTCAATCTCTTCGACTTAAGGATGCTAAAGGGGAATTACTATCGATTCAAGATTTTGCTGGAAAACTCAAGGTCGAAGGTCTTAAAGGTAGCGATGTCATCCAAATTTCTTACAAAGATAATAACCCCCAAATAACTACACGAGCCGTTAATACACTCATTGATACTTATATCAAGTTGAATATACAGGCAAATCGGGAGGACGCAACGACTGCGAAACAGTTCCTGATGGAGCAACTACCGATATCTGAGGAAAAGGTAAAAAAAGCAGAATTCAATCTGCGGTTATTTAAAGAAAGAAATAAAGTCATCGTCCTTCAAGAACAAGCAAATTTGGCTGTTGACACGATTTCTAAGTTAGAAAATCAAATCTCTCAAGCTCAAGCTCAACTCGTTGATGTCAATGGTCGTTTGGAACTGTTACGCAGTCAAACTCAAGTAAATTCACCGCAAGCTGTAATTGCGGCTGATTTGAGCCAAACACCAGGTGTTCAGAAAGTTCTCGGTCAACTCCAAGATGCAGAAACTCAACTTAAGCTTGAAAGTAATCGGTTTGAACCTGGACACCCGACTATTATTAGCTTGCAAGAAAAAGTCATTTCTTTGAGGAATTTACTCCAAGAGCGGACGCAAGAAGTTGCTCCTCTTGGAGAAGTTAGTCAAGGAAATTTACAGATTGGGCAATTACGACAAAGTTTGATTGCAGATATTACTCGTGCTGATGCACAAAGAGTTGGTTTAGAAAGGCAAATTGTCAAGCTAACTCAATACTTCAATATCTATAAAGGGCAGGCAGAATCTTTACCAAGGTTGGAACAGAATCAGCGCGATTTAGAACGGAAGTTGAAGGCCGCTCAAACAACTTACGAAACACTCTTAAACAAAGTTCAAGAGATTAGTGTCGCAGAGAATCAAAAGATTGCGAATGCCCGTGTCATTTCCTATGCTTTATTACCCAATACTGAAGGTCCCCGCAAACCTCTGTTTATTATTGGTGGGGGAGCTATTGGTCTTTTCTTAGGCATTATTGCTGCCTTTGGTTTAGACTTAATCGACCGGTCGGTGAAGACAGTCAAGGAAGCTAAGGAAGTTATGAAATACACTCTTTTGGGTGTAGTTCCGACTTTAAGCCGGAATAGCAAGAGCAACTCTTTTAGTTCCGCAATGGATCGGAATATTCCCCGAATCATTGGTAGAGATTTGCCCCACTATCCTCTGGGTGATGCATACCAAATACTTCAAGCTAACTTAAAGTTCCTTTGTTCCGACAAACCGCTTAAAAGTCTTGTTGTATCAAGTTCAGTTGCCAAAGAAGGTAAGTCTGAAGTCGCGGCAAATTTAGCTGTAGCAATGGCTCAAGTGGGACGAAGAGTTTTACTGGTCGATGCAGATATGCGTCAACCGATACAGCATCATGTCTGGGAATTAACAAATGCTGCCGGACTCACAAATGCGATTGTTGACCAAGTTCCTTTAGATACAGTAGTACAAAATGTAATGCCTAACCTGGATGTGCTTCCTTGTGGAGTGTTGCCTCCTAATCCAATGGCACTTCTAGATTCGCAACGCATGTCAGCCTTACTTGACCAGTTTACTAGTAAATATGACTATGTAATTTTTGATAGTCCAGCTATATCGGGAACTGCAGACGCTGCTGTTTTAAGCAATCTTACTGATGGAATGCTGTTAGTTGTTCGTCCTGGAGTAGTTGACTTGAATAGTGCCAACGCTACCAAAGAGTTTCTAAATCAATCAGGTCAGAAGGTTTTGGGTATAGTTATCAATGGAGTGAATGTCAAAAGAGAACCTGATAGCTATTTTCATTACACGAAAGAACGGCATACAGAACAGGTTTCGACCTCTGGTAGTTCGATAAAAATCAATGCAAAACTATTAGTACCTCGGACAAATCAAGAAGAAAATTAACAATCGGTAAAGTAAAAAAACTGGAAAATTAGAACTGTCTTAAGCATTGTCATGATGGAAAACTGACTATGACTGGTGCTTTGTTTTCCAATGACAATTTTCTCGTGAGGTATTTTAAAGCTAATTTTCCAGTTGTAATTTGCAAATTATGGACAAAAAGTCATGAAAACATCTTGTTTGATTAGTAACTATAATTATGCCCAATTTCTTCGAGAGGCAGTTGACAGTGCTTTAAATCAAACAGTTAAGTTTGACGAGATTATTATTGTTGATGATGCCTCTACTGATAATTCTGCGGAAATATTAGCACAATTGGCTCCAGAAAATAATGTCAAATGCATTTTAAAAGAAAAGAATCAAGGACAACTGTCCTGTTTTAACGAAGCTTTTTTAGCTGCAACTGGGGACATTATGTTTTTTTTGGATGCTGATGATATTTACGATTGTAAATATCTTGAAGAAGCTTTGATTTTTTATAAGAGGCATATGGAATGTGACTTTATGTTTTGTGCATATCAAAAATTTGGAGCCTCGGAGGGAATATTTAAAGCATATGAAAATGATTTAGATTTAGGCTACTCAGTAATTAAGACTTTATGCAATCGTGAATGGATTGGCTCTGTAACTTCAACGTTGTCAATGCGTAGAGAGGTACTAAAGAAAGTTTTACCGATTCCATATTTAGAAGATTGGCGGGTTAGAGCTGATGATTGTTTAGTATGGGGGACTTCTTTGGTAGGAGCGAAAAAGTTTTATATGTCTAAACCTTTAGTGATGTATAGAATTCATAAAAGTAATAACTATCATAATCATAAAAGTAAGGTTCTTGATATCGATAAAAGCGCTGAATACAAGAGATTTTGGAAATGTAATTCTTTATTTAACTATATAATTAAACAAAATAATTTAACTTTACCTTCTTTGTTAGCTTTTACGGCTTTAAATGAGTTAGAAACAATACCATGTCCGAAATACCAAGATTTCAAAGTGTATCTAAGAATAATCTTCTTCTTTGAGCAAAATTTTTATTGTAAAACCAAAGGACTCGCTTTATTGTTTGGCTATTTCGTCAAACTATTAATAAGCGGAAAATTTCAAGTAAAGTCAGCAACAATCGCGTAGATATATCGAGCAAAGCAATCGAGTTTTGTGAATTGAACGAGAGAAAATTTGTAAGTTCGAGATTGCCCAAAAACATTACATGGCTAAATAGAAGAGTTATTTTAAGTAAATGAAAATTGAAAACTTCTCACAATTTAAATCTCGTTCTAAACTTCGTGCAATTATTGCTAACACAGGTTGGTTATTTGGCGATCGCATTCTGCGGATGGGCGCAAGCTTGGTTGTAGGGGTATGGGTAGCACGTTATTTAGGAAAAGAACAATATGGTATTTTTAACTATGTTCTCGCTTTTGTCAGCTTATTTAGTCCAGTTTTTACGCTAGGACTCGATGATGTAGTTGTTCGTCATTTAGTACGTAAGTCATCGGACTCAAATGAAATTTTAGGAACCACTTTTTGGCTAAAGTTGCTGGGTGGGGTTGCCTCAGTGTTTCTAGCAGTCGGCTTTATGTATTTCTCAGGTGACACTGAAACATTAAAGATATCGCTAGCTGTAATTTTAGCAATGACAGGAGTCTTTCGGGCGAGCGATACTATCGAATTATGGTTTCAAGCAGAGGTACAGTCAAAATATACTGTCATCGCTAAGAACGTAGCTTTTTTGCTCAATACGATTATTAAAATAGCACTGATTCTAGTCAAAGCACCGTTAATGGCTTTTGCTTGGGTGACATTAGCAGAATTTGTCATGAGTGCAATTGGTTTAGGAATTGTCTACCAAGGCAGAGGATTATCGCTGTGGTCGTGGAAATGGAATTTTTCGGCTGCGAAAACTCTTCTCAAGGAGAGTTTACCACTGATTTTTTCTGGATTCGCTATCTTGATTTTTATGAAGATTGACCTCGTAATGTTAGGTCAAATGATGGGAAACAAAGAAGTCGGGATTTATTCGGCGGCTGTGCGTATTTCTGAGGTTTGGTACTTTATCCCGACGACTATTATCGCTTCGGTTGCCCCGACTATTTACGCTGCAAAGGAGGAATCAGAGAGTCTTTACTATAAACGGATTGGACAATTACTCCGCTTACTTACATTTATAGCGATCGCAATTTCCCTACCAATGACATTTCTATCAGGAACCATCATTACACTGATGTTTGGAAATGAATTTGCCCAAGCAGGAGCAATATTAGCAGTTCATATCTGGACTTCAGTATTTGTGTTTATGGGTGTTGCAACTTCACCTTGGTTTATAGCTGAAGGTTTAAATAATGTTTCTTTAGGAAAGACCATGCTTGGAGCAATTTTAAATATCATTCTCAACTTCTGGCTGATTCCTAAGTATTCAGGAATGGGGGCTGCGATCGCAACGATTATTTCCCAAGCGGTTGCTGCTTTTTTCAGCAATGCAATTGATAAAAGAACGCAAAAATTATTTAAAATTCAAATGCAGTCTATTCTTCCTTTTCCTATAAATTAATCCTCATAACTATATTTACTTTAAAACTATTAGCTCAAACTAAAATGGACACACCAGTTACTTTTATTATTTTCAAACGCCCAGAAACCACACAAAAAGTATTTGATGCTATTCGTCAAGCCAAGCCGAAAAAGCTTTTTGTCATTGCCGATGGTCCTCGTATTGACCGCGATGGCGAGGCAGAAAAGTGTGAAGCCGCTCGTGCAATTATTGAAAAAGTCGATTGGGATTGCGAAGTAATTAAAAATTACTCTGATATTAACTTAGGTTGTGCAAAACG
>JANNFJ010001025.1:0-4931 GCA_031379725.1 Calothrix sp. OTE_75_metabat_31 | reverse complement strand
TTACGACAATGGCGATCGCTCATTTAGTAAGGGATGCCCCGAATCAGATAGCGGACAACAGCCATATTACAAAATATACATTGGGAAACACGGCAAAAATTACGGGAAAGCGCTTCTGTATTTTCTTTACTCCCAATGTATATTTTGTAATATGGCTGTTGTCCGCTATCTGATTCGGGGCATCCCTTACTAAATGAGCGATCGCCATTGTCGTAAAAGACCTAATCCCTACCAAATGGCTGACCAACTTCGCCACGGCACTGGGCATGTTTTGTCCTCGATGTCCTTTTTTTTGACTTGTTTTAAACAAATACTTACGGCGCAGCGCTTTGTACCGTCGCTGACAGTTAGTATATTGCTGCGTCAAGGACTGCATAAATGGCGCTTGTTTCATCAGCGATAACGGCAGTTATTCACTTTGAGTTTTTTAAATTGAGACAATCTCGATACTAAGCAAGCAGATGCGTATTTAAAGCATAATTGCTCCCTATAGCTATAATTTCAGGGTTTGCTGTAAAAATGCTATATAAAATATTACTTAATATTGTAAATTTTTGCTGAAAGGCAAAATTTTGTAATGCTTTGGCTGCAATCGAGCAATAGTGATATTTGATATAGTTTGACTACGAATAAATTCTGTCAAAAAAAGGTAAAATTTAAAAATTGAATTAGCGGAATTTAATGGTGCGAGGTGATGTGTGTGGATACAAAGAATATGCAGCCTCACTTAAAGGTAGTTTTTGATTGAACAAGGTACTTTCTCCTTCGCTTGTTTGTGGTTTCGTGTACAATCCCGACCATGTAGCAAAAAGCCCATCTGCAAGTCTTACCATTTCCCGAAAGCTTTTCTGTCCGGTCATAAGCTTTGAGCGTGAGTATTCTATCTGCCAAGAAATGGGAATACCTGTAGTACTGTTGTAGGCTCCTGATAATGCTCCACTTATAAGCGAGGTATGTATACCGTTTTGATGTGCCAACAAAGTTGATAACCGAAAGTCCTCTAAAGTTGCTAAAAAACAGTAAAATCCGATTGCGACAAGATTACTCGCTGTTTCGTAGTTACTAAACTCGTTTTTTACTTGTTCCAAACTAGCTCGCTGCTCTAACAACTCATTGATTTTTAATAGCTTTTGTGGTAGGTCTGTTGTAGTTCCTCCAATAAATGTAATTAGCTTAGCAATCAGCGTAGTCGGGTTAAGTCGCTCGGTCAAAGCTTCCACTACAGCAAAGCTGACCGAGAGGGTACTATCCCGCACAATTAAATCATCTCCCCATATTCGCGTTAAATCAAGTAAATAATGTCTCAGTTTGACAGGATTTTCATGAAAAAATAAAGCTAATGGTAAAGTTGCTAAAACTGCTAGTTCTAAAATCTCGTAAGTTGAGTGCTTAAGGACTAGCTTGCTTTGCTGTCGTACTGACCAATCTTCAAAATCAAATCTTCCCAACGCAATCAAGCTTTCACAACTTGCGACTGATGCATCACAAATATCTTTTTCTGGATTTGCTTGATTTTGCGCCAGTAATGCACCAGTAAGAGTTCCCCGAAAGCGATTAACAAGACTGTAATACATTATTTAAGTTATACAAACTACCGTAGGTTGGGGAATCACTGCGTTGCGGGGGTACTTTCACAAAGCCCCTGGCCTGCGGCAACGCCCACGACGAACGGATCTATGTCCCGTTGGAGCAGAACGTAACCCAACAATTATATTAAACTTAAAATACTTAGGTTGTGTGATCGCTAGTTTACAAGAAGGCACCCTTAATACTCAACCTGCTATGCCAAACTTAATTCTTAGCCCTGTTTGGTCTTGATACAAGAGAATTTAAAGCAAAAAATTGATTTCTATTTTTATTGCCTCAAATGATACGCCAATGCCTGTAAGCCCAATAGATAACTTTGGGCACCAAAACCACTTATTTGTCCGATAGCTATAGGCGCAATGTAAGAATGATGGCGAAATTCTTCCCTACGATAGATGTTACTAAGGTGTACCTCAACGGTAGGTAAATTTACGCTTGCTAAAGCATCACGTATTGCTACGCTAGTATGAGTGTAAGCACCAGCATTGATTAAAATACCTTGGTGTTGACCGAAAGCATGATGGATAGTATCCACTAACACACCTTCATGGTTGGACTGTAATATAGAAATTTTAACCGCTGCTTCTAGTGCTTCTTGTTCGAGAAGACGGTTAATATCGGATAGACTTAACAAACCATAAATACCAGGTTCGCGTTGTCCCAGCAAATTTAGATTTGGTCCGTGTAATACCAAAACGCTTAAAGTAGGTTGTTCGATTGCGTTCACTATTATTACTTTTAGCGACGACGCGAGCGGTCATTAACAGGAATCGGAATTAGCTCCGGTTCCGGCTCCACCTCTGGCCCTAATAGGGCTTCAATCAACTTACGTCCTAACTCTTTAAGCTTTTCCAGCACCTTATCTATATAGTCCATTGAACTGACCGCTCCTGAGATACTGCCTCAATTTTTGGTTAACAGCTACGAAATTTTGGGGATATTGTTCCAGTTTAGTTCATGAATGAGTAGATTAAATCTACCAAATACTAGTTGTGAACTAATATATTTTGCATATTATCTAGAGTATCACATTAGCAACCGTTTAGATGGCATCTTACTAATGATAGGTATTTCATACAACAAGCCAAAACTCGTTAAACTTGAAATTTTTAATGTTTTTTTAATTTTCTACATCTAAATTAAGAACAGTCCGCTCGGTATTTAACCGATGGCGAATAAAACAAAAACTGTGAATTTTTTTCTTTATCCCTCCCCTATTTATAGAATAAACAAGAAAGTGGAGGAAAATTACTCCACTTTTCTTGACATTGATACCTTGGGAACCTGCCGCGATCGCCTAATGCTATCTGGGAAAAACTTTAGTCATTTTTTCTTCGCTGCGGTAGTCGAGGACTTTGCAGACGATTTAGAAGATGTTTGGGTAGTTGATTTAGCACTCTTGCTTTTAGATTTAGCCGTCTTGCCGGTAGATTTACCACTTTTAGATTTACTGGCTAGTAATTCGAGTGCAGTTGCTAGCGTTACATCTTCGACGGTCTGACCTTCGGGAATGCCAACGTTCGTTTTGCCATGCTTAATATAAGGTCCGTAAGGCCCATCGTAGATGTTGATCGGTTGCTCATCATCTGGATGTACTCCCAATTCGCGTAAAGCTGCTTTCGATTTACTGCTAGCCCGACCTTTTTTCGGTTCCGAAAGTAATTCTATTGCCCGTTCCAGGGTAACAGTCAAAACATTATCACTAGCTTTCAACGAACGATAATCTTTAGCCTCTTTATTGTTGTGAACAACATACGGACCAAAACGCCCCAAATTAGTTTGAATAGTCGCACCTGTTTCCGGATGAGTTCCCAAGGTTCGAGGCAGTGCCAGAAGCCCCACAGCCATCTCTACTGTGACATTTTCTAAAGTTACACCTTTAGGTAATGAAGCTTGCTTTGGTTTGGGGTTTTCTTCCGATTTCTCGCCCATCTGGACGTAAAGTCCGTAAGGCCCAAGTAGTACAAAAATCGGTTGACCATTTTCGGGATGGGTGCCCAACTGGTCGGGTCCACTCGTTTTTTGCTTCAGCAGCATTTGCACTTTGCCAAAGTCGAGGTCGGCAGGGGTTAAGTCTTTGGGTATTGAAGCTGTAACGATACCGTCGCCATTTTCAGCTTCCAAGTATGCCCCAAATTTGCCAATGCGAACTTTTACATCAGGAATCTTTAAATCGACTGTTCGCGCTTCGCTAACATCGATTTGGCTTTCTTGTTCCTTAACGAGGGTATCTAGCCCTTTTTCACCCAAATAGAACTGCTTCAAATACGGTAACCAGTGAGTCTCTCCCGCAGCTATATCATCAAGCGTTTGCTCCATTTTGGAGGTAAAACTGGGGTCCACGATATCGGGGAAGTATTTTTCGAGCAAGTCGGTGACTGCAAATGCTGTAAACGTTGGTACGAGAGCGTTATTAGTCAGTTGGGCATAACTTTTATCGATGATAGTACCGATAATGCTGGCGTAAGTACTCGGTCGCCCGATGCCTTCGCTTTCTAAAGTTTTAACCAGACTTGCTTCGGTGTACCGTGCTGGGGGTTGGGTTTCATGCCCGACAGCTTCGAGTTCGGTGCATTCGGGATGGTCGCCAACTTTCAGATTCGGCAAAATAATTTCCATATTTTCCAGTGCTGCATCGGGGTCGTCGGAACCTTCAACGTAGGCACGAAGATAACCTTCAAAGTCGATACGTTTGCCCGATGAACGAAAGCCCGCATCTTCGACTTGAAGAAGCACGGTGATTTGAGTTTGGCGCGAGTCAGCCATTTGACAAGCTACGGTACGCTTCCAAATCAAATCGTAAAGTCGAAACTCGCGATCGCTTAACCCGGTTTCTTGAGGTGTACGGAAAGTACTACCTGCCGGACGAATAGCTTCGTGTGCCTCCTGTGCGCCTTTTGATTTGGTCGTGTATCGACGAGGTTGGGGGCTAAGATATTCCTTGCCGTAGAGCTTTTCTACAGAGTCGCGGGCAGCATCGACGGCTTGATCCGACAAATGTACCGAGTCGGTACGCATGTAGGTAATGTAGCCTTGCTCGTAGAGATTCTGGGCAACCCGCATTGTGTCTCTCGCCGAGAGGCGGAGTTTGCGATTTGCTTCCTGCTGTAATGTCGAGGTTGTAAAGGGGGGAGACGGTTTGCGCGTAACGGGGCGTTCTTCTAAATCTGTAACTGCCCAAGCCTTTCCTGTCAGCCGGTCTTTGAGGGCTGTGGTTTCGGCTTCGTTGAGCAACACGACCTTGCGCCCTGCGGTAATTTGCCCGGTGGTAGAGTCAAAATCGCTTCCCGTCGCAACTTTGGTTCCTCCTAGCGTTACTAGTACGGCGCTAAAAGCTAGTTGCG
>JANNFJ010000944.1:0-1859 GCA_031379725.1 Calothrix sp. OTE_75_metabat_31 | reverse complement strand
ATTCTACAGGGCCGCACCTGCACTTTGAAGTACGTCAGCTAACACAGGAAGGATGGGTTGCCGCTGACCCCGGCATGAATCTACAGTATGCAATGACGCAATTAATGCAAACCTTGCAAACGGCACAAGTGCCTCGTGAGGGAGTAGGGAATAGGGAGTAGTCAGTTGTCAGTAGGGAGGGGAGACGGGGGAGAGTAGATCCTTAGTTACCTGCTTTTTCTTCCCTACTAACTACTGACTACTGACTACTCCCTTATTCAAAAATATCCATGTTCTGCTAAAAAAGCGGGTGTGATTGCGTCATCATCCGCTTTTTGGTGTGGGTTGCCCGGAGTTATAAATTTTTCCACATATTTACCAAGAATGTCACCTTCGAGGTTTACCCAACTACCAGGGATTAGCTGACTAAGATTAGTGTCAGCGTAGGTGAGGGGAATAACTGCGACGGTAAACTGCATTGTGTCAGAATCGTAATTAGCGACAGTTAGACTAATACCATTGACAGCGATGCTACCTTTGGGGACAATATATCGCGCTAGAGTGTTCGGCGCAGTAAAAGTCATCTCCCACGAAGTCGCAGTTTGTTCCGATAGCACAAACTGCCCGATTCCGTCAACGTGACCCATGACAAAATGCCCGCCAACTTTGCTACCTACCCGTAGCGATGCTTCGAGGTTTACATATCGTAAAAGCGCTAAATCCTGTCCTAAAGTCGTTCTTCGTAACGTTTCTGGTGAAGCTGTTGCCACAAATCCGTCCAAAAGTATTTTTTCGACCGTCAGACATATGCCATCAACTGCTACACTATCGCCATATGTTAAATCGTGCAAAATTACATCTGCCGACTGGCTGATACAGTTAATTTGCCAAAAATCGCCTTCTAAGGGCTTTATTGTTCCTAATGTTTGAATTAATCCTGTAAACACGGCTTTTCTTTAAATCCCACTCAATTTATTACCAACTTGGACTGCAATTAGCTCGTAATTCTGACAATAGTTTAAGAAATTTAAGTATAATTTCTGACTGCTTTTTGTATAAGGTTATCAATACATAATTAGCAAATTCAAGGCATACTTGGGTTAGTAGAGAATTGTTAAATCGAACTGATTCAACTTGCTCTGGTACTCGCAAAAAATTGAGAGTTTAATAGAAGCAATTATAGCGAGTCAAGACCTATGTTTATGTCAATTTTAATCATACTGCAATTTTGGTATGATTTATTACATTTATCCCTAGCGCTCAAAGGATTATAGAGGCTTAACCAATGATTGAAATGAGAGTCGCTGGTATAGCATTAGATGCCATAACCCGCAGCCCGATTGTTCTCCTAAAAGACAGCACCGACCGTCGTGCATTGCCAATCTACATCGGTCAAGAACAGGCACGGGCAATTATGAGCGCACTAGAAAATCAGAAGCCTCCAAGACCTTTGACCCACGACTTGATGGTGAATATGCTGGAAGCGTGGAATATGACTTTAGAGAAGGTTATCATTCACTCGCTGCAAAAAGATACCTTTTTTGCAGCTTTAATTTTGCGGCAGGGAGAAATTCGCAAAGAAATCGATGCCCGTCCCAGCGATGCGATCGCAATTGCCCTCCGTACAAATGCGCCCATTTGGGTGATGGAAGAGGTAATCGCTGATGCGTCGATACCCGTAGATAAAGATGCTGACGAAGCCGAACAAGAAGCATTCCGCGAGTTTCTTTCTAACCTTCGCCCCGAAGATTTAATCAAACGCTTCGGTCCCGATAGCTAATTAGGGCGTAAGGGGAAGGGGAAAAGGAAAAGCGAGAAGATTGATTTATTAACTCCTAACTCCTAACTCCGGGCCTCTGTACGAGCGGGTTTACGAATAT
>JANNFJ010000922.1:0-4666 GCA_031379725.1 Calothrix sp. OTE_75_metabat_31 | reverse complement strand
ATTGAGTTAAAAGTAAGGGCACAAGACCTTGTGCCCGTACAGGAATTAAGAGTTAGTATTTTTGCTAACTTAATAATTCATAACTTACAACCTATAATTCATAACTCATAACTCCTAACTATATAAAAGGCTGGGGTCAGGCATGAATATAAAGCAAATTGCGAAAGACGCTGCAAAGACGCTACAAAGTTACCTGACATATCAGGCGTTGCGGACGGTGTTATTGCAGCTTGATGAAACAAATCCCCCTTTGGCATTTTGGCTGCATAACTTTTCAGCAGATAAAATTCAAAACGGGGAAGCGTTTATTGAAAGTTTGTTTGATGAAAAGCCAGATTTGGCATTGCGAATAATGACAGTTAGAGAACACATTGCTGAAGAAGTGACCGAATTTCTCCCAGAAATGGTTCGGACTGGCATTACGCAAGCTAATATGACACACCGTCGTCAGCATCTCGAACGCATCACGCAAATAAAAACATCCGACCTCAACCCAGAACCTAACCTGCCCGCAACCGAGCAAGTCACAACGGAATCAGATGATAGTTAGTGGTCAGTAGTCAGTAGTTAATAGTTAGTTGAAAAGCTAATAACCGACAACTAACGACTGACAACAAACAACTGACAACTGACCAACTAACATCTAAATCAAGTATTAAAACATTCGCAACTTATTACACCAAGCCATGCAAACTTTACCAAAAGAGCGTCGTTACGAAACCCTTTCCTACCTTCCTCCTCTTACCGACGCGCAAATTGCCAAGCAAATTCAATACATTTTGAGCCAAGGTTATATTCCTGCGATTGAATTTAACGAAACTTCTGACCCTACAGAACTTTACTGGACAATGTGGAAGTTACCTTTGTTCAATGCACGCAGTACTCAAGAAGTATTAGGTGAAGTTCAAGGTTGCCGTTCAGCATATCCTAACTGTTACATACGTGTTGTCGGTTTTGACAACATTAAGCAGTGCCAAATTCTCAGCTTTATTGTTCACAAACCTGGCGCTCAGGGTGGTGGCTACAGATACTAAGTTCGAGTTTGGTTAAGCAATCGGGATTTTAACTGAATAATTTGTTTGTTTAAGGAGAGATAGAGTTATCTATCTCTCCTATTTATGCTTAGATGATAAAAATATATCCTGACTATTTAGAATGCACAGGCAAGATGCCTATGCTACAACTTTTTAATTTTGAATTTTAATAAATCAGATAAAAGTGAAATCAGAAAATTTATCCCAAGTTAGAATTTGCTTTGTTGGTGAATCATTTGTGAATGGAACTGGAGACCCCGAATGTCTGGGTTGGACGGGTCGAATTTGCGCTAATGCTAATAAAAAAGGTCACGATATTACTTATTACAACTTAGGAATTAGAGAGGAAACAACCCAAGTATTAAAACATCGGTGGTACAACGAAGTTAAATATCGTTTACCAAAAGAATATGACGGCAGGATAGTATTTTGTTTTGGTGTGAATGATACAACAATTAAAAATGGAAATCCACGAGTTTCATTAATTAATTCAATATTAAATACGCGGGGAATTTTAAGTCAAGCAAAAGAACTATACCCGATTTTGATGGTAAGTCCATTACCGATGCTAGATAACGACCAAAATACTCGGATTGAAGAATTATCAAATTATTTTGCGCGTATTTGCCAAGAGTTAAATATCCCATATCTTAATGCTTTTTCGGCTTTGAAACAGTCCACTATTTGGTTTGACGAAGTACGTGGTTATGACCAAGCACATCCCCGTGAAAGAGGTTATCAAGTATTAGCTGATATTGTTCAACATTGGGATGCATGGTTGGATTGGTTTCCTAGTATGGATAACTAATTTTTCGGAAAATTGTAGTGTCCAACTCTCAGACGCACGCATGTCCGCTAATTTTTCAAATTGATTTTATAAGTTCGATATACTAGATTTAGTAATACCCCTTCGTATTAAAATCAGCTTATATGACTACTTCTGCTAATAACGACTTAACCCAACGTACTATTCCCCCTCTCGAAAGCGGTGACAGACTAACTCGTCACGAATTTGAGCGTCGGTACAGTGCAATGCCACATGTAAAAAAAGCAGAACTAATTGAAGGGATAGTATATATGGCATCACCATTACGTTTTAATAGTCATGGAAAACCTCATGGAGATTTAATAATCTGGTTAGGAACTTACAAGGTTTATACTCCAGGTGTTGAGTTAGGCGATAATGCAACTGTACGTCTCGATTTAGACAACGAGCCTCAACCTGATGTTGTGCTGTTAATTAATGAACAGTTGGGTGGACAATCACGCATTAGCGGTGACGATTATATCGAAGATGCACCAGAGTTAGTAGCAGAAGTTGCAGCTAGCAGTGCAGCAAATGATTTGTATGATAAGAAAAAAGTATACCGTCGCAATGGCGTTCAAGAATATATTGTCTGGCAAATTTTAGAAAATAAACTTGATTGGTTCAGTTTACAAAATGGTCAATATGTGTCTTTAGCCTCAGAAGCGGATGGTGTAATTAGAAGTATTGTTTTTCCTGGTTTGTGGTTGGATGTAACGGCATTGCTTGCGAGTGATATGCCAAAAGTTTTAGACGTATTACAACAGGGTTTAAACAGCAAAGAACATGTAGATTTTGTCCAGCAGCTTGCAACAAAGTAAATTAACTCTTAGAAAATTATTATTTAATAAAATATTAAAATAATCAGCATTTCAAGCTCTACGCGATTTAGTAAAAGCAGCCTTAAGTGGTTAAGAAATTATCATTACCAAAAAGAATCAACCAGTTATCAAGTTAATTCCTGTATCACTAATAAATTAGTCTCGTCAACCAGTAAGCATGAAAAGACTTGTTCCAATACTTTTCGGTTGAGAATAGTCGAAGGGACTAGAAACCCGGTTTCTGATTGTCCCTGAACCTGCATACTATTGGGACTCGTTCTATTGGATGATTTTGACAAACCTTTAGAAGATTTTTAACAACTAAATAGCAATCCTAACTCCAACTCACTATTCAAAATATCTCTTCCATTCCTCTGTGTACTCTGTGCCCTCTGTGGTTCGTTTTATAAATATTTATTTTCTACCAATTACACATCCATGCTATTACGATAAGCATTATCATACCCGACAATATCTAAGATTATTTTAATATTTTGTGAAATATAAGACAATAAAAACCTAGAATTAAGAAAACAGTGCTATCTTCATTTATCTGATAATCAAGCTCATGGCTTACTACATCGCTCCTCGCTTTCTTGATAAACTAGCAGTTCACATCACAAAAAACTTCCTTAATCTTCCAGGTGTGCGCGTACCCCTCATTTTAGGCATTCATGGACGCAAAGGGGAAGGTAAAACATTCCAATGCGAACTCGTTTTTGAGAAAATGGGTATCGAAGTAACTATGATATCGGGAGGGGAACTTGAAAGTCCTGATGCGGGTGACCCGGCAAGGTTGATTCGTTTGCGTTACCGGGAAACTGCTGAGTTGATCAAAGTACGCGGTAAAATGTGCATACTGATGATTAACGATTTGGATGCAGGTGCAGGAAGGTTTGATGAAGGGACGCAGTACACAGTTAATACGCAGTTAGTCAATGCGACGCTGATGAATATTGCGGACAATCCTACCGACGTGCAGTTACCTGGAAGTTATGATACGTCACCTTTGTGTCGTGTACCAATTATCGTTACTGGTAACGATTTCTCCACATTGTACGCACCGTTGATTCGAGATGGACGGATGGAGAAATTCTATTGGGAACCCGACCGTGATGATAAAGTTGGGATTGTAACAGGGATTTTTGAAGAAGATGGGCTGTCGAAACGCGAAGTCGATCAGTTTGTTGACACCTTCCCTACACAGTCAATCGATTTTTATAGTGCATTGCGATCGCGCATTTACGACGAACAAATCCGCAGTTTAGTTCACGAAGTCGGTTTTGAACGTGTTTCACAACGGGTTGTCAACAGCCTTGAAGGGCCACCATTATTTAAAAAGCCTAATTTCAATTTATCTAAGCTGATTGAAATGGGTCACTTTATGGTCAGCGAACAGCAAAGCGTGCAAAACTCGCAATTGGTCGGAGAATACAATCGCAGCTTGTATTCGCGTAAATCGCTACCCAGTCCACCAGTAAATTCCCATGAAACTGATTTACCCAATCCATCAAACGTATTAGCTACAAGTAGCAGTAGTTATTACAAGCAATATACACCTGGCACATTTGATGCATCGCAGTCATATGAAACACCGAAGGTAGCGAATATAGTTAGTGTAAACAATACAACCAATACTGAAGCTACACAAAATACATTCGATGCATCGAAAACATACGGTACACCAATGAAAACTCCTGAACTCAGCGCATCGAGTTCAGCTAACACGGAGAGGGTAACCAATACATTCGATGCATCGAAAACATACGGTACACCGATGAAAACTCCTGAACTTGGTACATCCAGTAAAGCGAATGGGGGGAGTACAGGAAATACATTTGATGCATCGAAAACATACGGCACACCGATGAAAACCCCTGCACTTAGCGCATCTAGTACAGCTAACACCGAAAGAGTAACAAATACATTCGATGCATCGAAAACATACGGCGCACCGATGAAAACTCCTGAACTTGGTACAGCAAGTAAAGCTAACGGGGGGAGTA
>JANNFJ010000899.1:0-7920 GCA_031379725.1 Calothrix sp. OTE_75_metabat_31 | reverse complement strand
CAAAACGACAATATTTAACGACGAATTTCCTTGTCAGTTTGAATATGTGGCAATGCCACGTTTAGTAAGTTTTGCTTATCTCCAAGCAAAAGCAAAAAATCCTGTTAATGGTGCGACATTGTTACCAGGGAAAGCAAATATTTTCCGTGATGATACATTTGTGGGAACAACGCAATTAGAGAATATTGCACCCGCACAAGAGTTTACAGTGAATTTGGGTATTGACGAAGGGTTAAAAATCGAGCGTGAATTAGTCGAACGTCACGTAGATAAAAAACTAATTGGTAACGACAAGAAAATTACTTATGCTTATCGGCTGATAGTTACAAACTTACTCGATCGAGAAACGAAGTTAAAATTAACCGAACAAATCCCAAAAAGCCGACACGAACAAATCAAAATTAAGCTGATTCGCAGCAATCCACAAATTCAAGTACGGGAAATGGGAATATTGGAATGGTTATTAAGTTTAGCATCCCAGGGGAAACAAGAGGTTTTTTATCAGTTTGTCGTCGAGCATACAGCAAATTTTTTTTTAGTTGGTTTAGATATTTAGGGGATTTTACTAGTTAGTGATGTTTTTTTACTTGAATTTAAGGCAACCGCAAGGGCACGGCATGAGCTTACGTAATGCAGCTACGCTAAACTTAAAGCACGCTATTTCGATCGCATGGCTACAAAGTTGCGAGAATTAGGTATTGACCCAAATGATATCTAAGCTGTTAATACTCATCCTCTAACGGTTTCACTATTACCCCCGCATATCTTTGTAAAAGATAAACAGCCTGAATTGGTTCAAAAATTGCTTCCCGTAGCTGTTCTAAACTTACCTGCAAATTTTCTATACTTGACCCTCGAAAATCTGTTCCTGTCAGTTTAGCCCCCGATAGCATGACATTTTGCATATTACAGTTAATAAAAACAATATTAGAAAGGTCGGTATTTTGAAAACTACTGTCCTCTAAAGTACAGTTTTCAAACCTAACACTTTTAAACTTAGTAGACTCAAACTGTGCGAACTTGCCATGACAGTCTTTAATTACAGTATCCTTGATATGAGATTTTAGTAACTTAAATCCTAAAATTCGGCAACCAATTAACTCAACTTTGCTTAGACTAGCTTTTTCCAACTCGGTATTAGCAAAATCGCATTTATCGAACCGAGTATTACTTACATCAAAGCGTGGAAAGTGAGCATCTGGTATTTGGACATTTTGGAAATATGCTTGATTTAGAGTTACTCCCTTAGCACCAGTAAGTTTGCAATTTGATACCCAAATATTCTCATAAGAATCTAACTCATAAAGGTTATTTTCAGGTAAAACTCCAGCACTTGCTTCCTGTGGTAATTCAGGTGGTTCTATGTGCCAATTTTTTTCTAGGCGCTTTCTCGGCATTATTTTTTATAGTTATGCTTCGTTACAGATGAAAAACAACTAATTAAACTACTAGGGGAAGTACGTTTACAATCACTTCAATCAAAACCGATAAGCTAAAAATGGAATTAACATTTCCGCAAGACTCAAACCACCGTGAGTACCAATTGCGTATCGATGCGTATCATCATCTAAACCAACCCAATCACCTTTGGGAATTAGTACCGCATCACCTGCACGGTTATTACTTGCTTCGCTCAATTTTTCTCCAACTAATCCCCACAATCCTAACTCTATCGCTTCGGCTTTCGACACCAGTAAAAATTGTTCTTGTAAATGCTGTTGCACATAATCAAAAACAGCAGCTTCAGCACCCTTATTAATATGTAAATTCCGAGCTTGAGTTCCTCCTGTAAATGGCACAAACAAGTTTTTTGTCAAAGTAGGATGCTGATTCAACCAAGCTATTTTATCCGCATAGACAGGGCGTTGACCGTGGTCAGCAGTCACAATTAATACAGTATCTTCTCGACCTGCCAAAGGCTCGAAAAGTTCGCGGTGGAGTGAAAAATCAATTGCAGCTATTTCGGCTCGATAGTTATTGCTCAGTGGTGCGTAACGGTGGGCAAAAGTATCGACATTGGGAATGTAGACGTAGGTGAAACTTTTATTATCGGTGGTTTTGGAAAGTAGGCGATCGCGCAATTGGGAAAATGCATCGGCAGGAGTGAGATATCCAAAATACCCATCAGTTCCAGCATTACTACCAGCACTAGTAAATCGGCTAATACTCGAATGCTTGAATTGATGATAGTTAATAATTTCGACATCGATTCCAGCTTTTTCCATCAGCACGTATATATTCGGCACTGGTAGCAGCCTATCTTGATTGAGTTGGGTATCTAAGTAAGGTGTCGATGTTGGTGTAACGCTCGGTCGAAAACCGATTAGATTTGCCAAGCTACCAATTTCTTGAAAATAGACATGAGTATTTATAAGTCCATGCTGTGCCGGAGCTACAGCAGTAGCCGCTGAAGTTAAGGCAGTTACCGTTGTCGAGGGAAATACTGAAGTACCGGGCATAAAAAAAGCCTGGTCTTTCATACAGGCTTGAGCTAATTTCGGTGTAACTCCTTGACTCATCAATACCTTCAACTGCTCGTATCCCAAAGCATCCATAATTAGCAGCACCACATTTTTAATCGGTGCTTGTCCGAGCCAGTTTTGCCAAGCTTCGGTGACAGATTTAACATCTAATAATTCGGGATTAAAAGCAGGTAAAGTACTATGTCCGTTTAAAGTCGGAGCATCCGGACACAATAATTCCAATGTTAAAGCTGCAATATTTGCCAGCCCCAACCCATCGTAACTAGGTCTGACCATTCCGGTCGCAAATATTTCTGGGAGTTTTTGCCGTTCTAAAAGCGCTTGCTCGGCTTTGGCAATCATTTCGTTCATGCTTGTTCCTCCAGACTGCACACCTATTGTACGGTGTAAATCTAAATTAACAAATAGCAATCCTTCTTAAGTACTTTTGCTATGATTATAGGCTATGCTTCTATTTGCAACCAATTTTGTAAGTTTATTCCGTCAACTCGTAATAGATCTGAGTCATTAGAGACTAAAAATTAAACCGCGTGTAATGGCTGTCGCGGCTATTAATACATCTGCCTCTTGTATCGGTGTGCCTTTTCTTTTTAATGCTGCATGAATTTCGCAAGCTTTTTCGATAATTTCTATATCGTCTAAAAATAAAATGTCATATTTTTGGACAAACGTATTAAAATCAGCTAATTGTCTAGTTGCGTTGATAGCCAATAAACCTCGTTTAACTTCAAAATAAGTTATGCAACTTATAAATACTTCGTCCCCACTTCTATTAACTTCGCGTAATTTTCTATCCAGCGTTAAATTCCTCTTCAAAATATAACTAACAATATTTGTGTTTAGTAAATAATTCACCTTCTCTATCTTCCTTCTACAGCTTCATCAAACATTTGAATTTGCTCTGGTGTCAAATCACTTAATGTTCCCGAAACAGCCTCTAACACTAAAATTTTATCAATTCTCCTAGTTAAGTCCTCATCTTTAATTGCTCTCATTTCTTCAGGAGAAAACTGACCAAACAATTCTACTAACATTTCTATCATTTCCCATCTCTTTAACTTGACCAAGTACAAGCTATTATTTTTAAATAATTTTTCTACTACAAGTGAGATGCGGTCTGTAAGTTCTTGAGTATAGTTGGATACTTCTTGCACTACTGACTCCAAGCTTTTAATATTTACTGCTTATTCTATCTTAGATGCTGCTTTTGTAACTACTGGGCGATACAATGAAGTAGCATAGGAGAGTATATTATCGTGAAGATTTATGTCTGCCAAAGATGTTTTTCATGAGGTTGTTAAGAAAGCTTTACAAAAAGATGGTTGGCAGATAACTAATGACCCGCTCTCGTTTACTGTAGGTGGGGTGAAGATGTCAATTGATTTAGCAGCAGAGAAATTAATTGCAGCAGAACGAGAAGGAGAGAAAATAGCTGTTGAAGTTAAAAGTTTTTTAGAAAAATCCTCTGCAATTTCGGAATTTCATACAGCATTAGGACAATTTATCAATTATAGGGGTGCATTAAAGCGAAAAGAACCAGAACGTATTTTATATTTAGCAGTTCCTTTGACAACTTACAACACCTTTTTTCAACTTGATTTTCCCAAGGAAATGGTTGAAGAAAATAAAGTTAAGATGATTATTTATGATGTTAAAAATGAGGTCATTAGCGAATGGAAAAATTAATAAGATATCGTCAACTTATCAAACAGATATTAGTGGAGCATAGTCAGCACAAACCTGCTTACGGTGATATAGAGGTTGAGAAAATTTTTGATACAGAACATGACCATTATCAAGTTGTTCATGTCGGTTGGGATGGTGATAATTGGCTGCATAGCTGTATTCTTCACATTGACATTAAAGGTGGGAAAATTTGGCTTCAGTGGAACGGTACTGAGGACGATATTGCCGCTGATTTGGTTACAGCAGGAGTTGCAAAAGAGGATATTGTGTTGGGTTTTCAGTCTCCGTTTATGCGGCAATTTACTGAATATGCTGTAAATTAGGCGGTAGCTTAAATCAAGGTGAATATTGAACTTGCAGCAGCACGAACAATTCTATTTGGGTCTTGTGTAAGTTGTTGACGAATTTCTTTGTCAGTATTAGGATTTTGAGCGATCGCGTATCTCTCTGGCCAAAACCAAGATTTATAGTATCTTGCCAAAAAGGAATTAGGTATGTGAGGATTCATAAGTACTAAAAAGCGATCAAAGGATGGTTTGTCGGGAAATTTTAGACATCGATCCAATAATGGAAGTGCCGCATCTGGTTCTTGAGTTAGTAAACTTTTAACAGCAGCTAAATTGAGTGGATTAAAGTGAAATCCACTACGTGGTGCAGGTTGAGTTGCTAGCTTCATGAGTAAATCTTTAGGCGCACCTGGATTTTGGGCCACTGCTAAATGTAATCTTTGATCTGAATGCTGAGTAAATCTAATTAAAATGTCGGCTGGAGTTTTGGGATGTCTAGCTACAGCTAATCTAACAATTAACTTATCGTTAGCTAGTTTTGCCAGAATTGAACCATCAACGTGAGGATGTCGAGTAATTTTTGCTCTGACAAGAGTATGCTGGCTATTTGCCAATTCTAGTAAATCTAAAGAAGATAAATTGGGATTTTCCAAGTTTGCTAATTGTTCTTTGAGCGTCGAATCAAGTTTAGGATTGGCCAAAGCTGCGGCTCTAACCTCTGGATGGCGATCGTCAATTAACTTATTTAAAGAGTTTTGATTGATATTGTCATGATTAGCAACCAAAGCTCTGACCTCACGACTTGGATGCTCCACTAGTTTTGCTAGTATTTGCGTTGAAGTGCCAAGGTGACTTGCTATAACTATACCGTAGTATTCTAAATTAGAAACTTCAAGAAATATTAAATTATACTTTTTATATCTATTTGTTTCAAAATCTATGAGCATTTCCTTGAGGTGGAATCTCCTTCTCTTAGAACCGAATTTTTTTTGGATTAAATCTAATAAGTATACATAAATATTTGGGTCTTTTATGGGAATAAATCTTTCTTTTCCGCACCAATATTTATCATTTAGTTTTGAATATAAAATATTAAAATCGGGAACTACAGGGTTCATTTTATTTACAGCAATATCATTAAACACTTTTGTATTATCTATCGGTAGTATTCGCGGAAGTAAATCCCAAAATATTACTTCTCTTTGTTCTACATAGCTAATAGATTCAGTGACAATTTCTGAAATATTCGGATGATTTTTAAGGATATCTAAAGTGGCTTTAGGTGTATCAGCACAAACAATCTTTAATATTTTATTAAATGAATAGTTATAATTGCTATTTTCCAGAATTTGCAGATTATAAGCTGGATTGTTAAAAAAATCTTCAGGAAATAGAGCCGCTAATCCAATTAACCATCTTGTTGGTGTGTTAGGATTACTGACGATCGCTCTTTGCATTTCCCTATTCTTGCTTGCTGTCGCTTTTATAACAATTTCTTCCAAGAGACTAGGGTCAGCAAAGGGATTCGCCGCGACTAATGTTGCTAGATCATCATTCATTATAGCTAGTTATCGTAATGTTTGTTATGAAGTATTTTTATTGGCTGATTGTTACTTTATGTTTAAACGATAAGCCATTTGTACTATACCCTTTTTACTGCGGCATCAAACATTTTCATTTGCTCTGATGTCAAATCGTTTAATGTACCAGAAACTGCTTCTATAACTAAAATGCTATCGATTCTGTTTGTTAGTTCGTTATCAGAAATAGCTTTGATAAAATCTGGGGAAAATTTACCTAACAAACTGACTAAATGTTGAATTATTTCTTGTTTATCTAATCTTTCCTGATATAGACTATTACTCCCAATCAAATTATCGACAATCTTCGATATACGTGTAATTGCCACTTCTCTCTCTCCATAAACTTCCTGCATCAATTTCGCTCCTTAATTTAACTAGATTACTCTAATTATAATTACTGTTTCTCAACTTACAAAAAAAGGGCAGGCATCTTTGCCTGCCCCACAATCAATTAATTCAATAATTTGAAACTATCAAGAATTAACCCAATAATTTCTTCGCAGTTGCTAACACATTGTCAGCAGTGAAACCGAATTTCTCTAAACAAACTCCACCAGGAGCAGAAGCACCAAATCGATCGATGCTGACTGCTGCACCTTCCAGACCGATGTACTTGTGCCAGCCGAAACTACTTGCTGCTTCTACCGATACGCGCTTGGTAACTGCTTTTGGCAATACCGACTCTTTGTAAGCTGCATCTTGTGCGTCAAACAACTCGCAAGATGGCATCGAAACTACACGCACTTTCTTACCTTCAGCTTTGAGTTTCTCGGCTGCGGTAACACAAAGGCTAACTTCTGAACCTGTACCAATCAAGATAATGTCAGGTGTGCCTTCGCTATCCACGATTGTGTATCCACCTTTGGCAACACCTTCAATTGAAGTCCCTGCCAAGTTCGGAACATTTTGACGAGTGAATGCTAACAGAGAAGGAGCATGTGCTTTTGACTTCTCAATCGCTACTTTATAAGCGCCAGAACACTCATTTCCGTCCGCAGGACGGAATACTAGCAGGTTAGGAATAGCACGCAACGAAGCTAGTGTTTCGATTGGTTGGTGGGTGGGGCCGTCTTCACCTTGCCCAATGGAGTCGTGAGTCATTACCCAAATCGAACCAGCTTGTGACAAAGCAGATAAACGGATCGGGGCACGCATGTAGTCGCTGAAAATCAGGAAGGTTGCACCGTAAGGCATTAATCCCGAACCATGCAGCGCCATACCGTTACAAATTGCGCCCATAGCATGTTCGCGCACGCCGAAGTGGATGTTGGGGTTTTCGTAGTTACCTTTCTGGAAGTCGCCTTTGCCTTTGATTTCGGTAAGGTTAGAGTGGGTTAAGTCAGCCGAACCGCCAATTAATTCGGGCAAAACTTGCGCCAACTTGTTGAGGCAGTTTTCCGAATGTTTGCGGGTGGGAAGTGCTTTGTCTTCGGCAGTGTAGGTAGGTAATACCTTATCCCAACCGTCGGGGAGTTTGTCGCTAAGAAGACGTTCAAATTCTGCTGCTTCTTTCGCGTATTTTGCTTTGTAATTAGCGAAGGTTTTGTTCCAATCGCTTTCAGATTGTGCGCCGCGTTCAATTGCCTTATGCATGTGATCGAGGGCATCTTGGGGCACTTCAAAGGGTGCGTGTTCCCACTTCAAGTTACTCCGGGTCAATGCTACTTCGTCAGTACCAAGTGCCGCACCGTGAATGCCAGCGGTATTTTGCTTGTTGGGAGAACCATAACCGATGGTGGTTGTCACCTTAATCATGGTGGGCTTGTCGGTGACAGATTTAGCTTCGGCGATCGCTTTCCCAATCGCTTCTAAATCATTATTACCATCTTGGACGTGGAGGACGTGCCAACCGTAAGCTTCAAACCGCTTAGAAACGTCTTC
>JANNFJ010000895.1:0-7739 GCA_031379725.1 Calothrix sp. OTE_75_metabat_31 | reverse complement strand
TAAGACGTTTTCCCAGAGTTTATCCCCCTAAATCCTCCTTAAAATTGCCCTGGCTATGAATTAGAAGTTATCAGCCAATCTGTTCGGTTCAGGCTATAAACGCAGCAGTCATCGTCACCAAACCGTCGGTGTTCGACAAATTGGAAGCCGAGACGTTCATAGAAGCGGTGAGCGCGGGTATTACTGGCAAGTGGATCGATAAGCACAGCCGTTACAAGCGGATCGGCGAAACATCGGACAAGTGCAAGCTGCATCATTTTCGTTCCATAGCCTTTGCCCAAATCAGCCTCCTCACCAATCCAGATGTCAATGGCGCGAAAACCCTCTTTGATATCACCCCAATAATGGCTATCCTCATGCGCTGGATCGATGATTTGGATAAATCCAATGGGGCGACCATCGATTTCGGCAATTAATTGCTCCCTCCAATCGGGTGTAAGGTCAAGTTCGACCTCCCAACCCCAGTCATCGTTGGGGTCTGAGGCTATTACATGAGGTTGCTCATCCCAGTATCGTAATAGTTCCAAATCAGCAGAGGTCGCGGGACGTAGATTCATCACAACTTCTCGAACGTTAAACCTATTAGTTTTCTGTCGTTGATGCAAACTGTGCAAATAACTCTGCTCCTGTCATATTCTTAGTTTCATTTGCAAAAGAATAATATTCGGGCTTTTCGTCAATGAAAACCTGATGCTCGAAAATCAAACCTTCGCTATTATCGAAGAGTCCAACAGGCATGAAGTATTGGTTATTTTGGTTGAATTTGTAAAATAGATGGCTGCCACACTTCTGACAAAATCCACGTTCTGCCCATTGGGAAGATTGATAAACGCCGATATTTTCTTCACCCTCAAAACTAACATCACTGCCACAGTCAACGGCTAAAAAAGCTCCTCCGCCCCATTTTCTACACATATTACAATGACAAGCTCCCACGAGATTACTCATATTTGCCGTGGATATACTTACCGCTCTACACAAGCAACTACCTTTGACAACACTAGCATTAGACATATAATCTCCTAAAATCTAAGTGTAATGTACAAGAATCCGGTTTAATTTTTGTAGGCGTAGGGTGCGTTAGACGCAAGTCGTAACGCACCATTTTCAAAGGTTTTGGTGTGCTACCAAGAGCGCTAACACACCCTAAATATCTATCCAAAAATCCTTGGGGTAATTCTATATATAGTATCTACCACAGTTTGCTGACAACAGAAACCTCCTGTGGTTTGTAAAATGTAAAAATAAACCATGAAAAAATATCTTCACTCTTATAAGCATGAACCGACAAAACGACAAAGATAAACTACAAGCAAGCACTAGCACAAATATCGCTCCAGAAACAGAAAAAATTCTTTGTCCTCATTGTCAGCGTACAGCTACAAATGGCATTAAGTGTAAGGGAATTTGCGTGGCTGATAGTGACTATTAAAACATTAAATAAAATCTTATCGCTGCATATTAGGCAAAATAAAATTGAATAGTGGTCTGTGTCATTAATTTTGACTAGTCGAGAGGCCCAGATCCCCGACTTCTTCAAGGATACTGTTGGTTAATTCATGAATGGTTAAACCCCTCACCCCAAAACCCTTTTTCTTACGTTGCGCCCGCCTCGGAATGTAATTCCAAGGCTAATAGCCCAAGTGCGTTGAAACGCACTTAAATCAAGAAATATGGGGCTGATGGGTTAGACCCCTTATTAATTCGCCAACAGTATCCTTCAAGGATACCGCTGGCGAATCAGGGGTATCACCCCTCAATACTGGCAGCATATAACCTTCTCGAATGTCCAAAATCCCGCCCTACCATTTAATGGTAGGGCTAATAGCAACATAGACGCGGTAGCGGCTTCCCGCAGGGTAGCCTGCTTCAAGCAGGCTTGGTTCCGATTAGCCCCAGGCTTGAAGCCTGGGGCGGTCTTTGGGGCAAGCAAGGGGTCTAACCCTCTATTCGCCAGCGGCATCCGCAGAAGTTGTCGGGGATCTAGCAACCCCTCAAAACTTATGACATAGACCATTCGCGTGAGCTTAAATCGACTGCATAAGCAAGTTTTTTACCTATACCTAATTACCTTTGACTCTAAACAAACGCATTCCATTTGCTGTCACCAGCAGAGAACTTCCTGTATCAGCCAAAACTGCAACAGCTAACCCGACGAAACCAAAAGTCCCCAACAATAGAAATAGTCCTTTTATTACCAGCGAAAAAACTACGTTTTGCTGAATTACCGAAACAGTGCGCGAGCTTAAATCAACTGCATAAGCAAGTTTTCTTAAATCGCTTCCCACTAAAACCACATCCGCAGTTTCCAAGGCAATGTCAATTGTACCCAAGGCAAAACTAATATCCGCAGCGGCTAATGCAGGTGCATCGTTAATTCCATCCCCAACCATCCCCACAACCCCGGTGCTTTTCAAAGACTTAATTTCGCTCAATTTGTCCTGGGGTAACAGTTCCCCACGATATTCCTGAATTCCTACTTCTTTGGAAATTGCCGCTGCAACTGCATTCCGATCTCCTGTCAGCATTACGAATTGTTTTACCCCAACTCGCTTGAGTTGCCGCAATGCCTCGCTTGCTTCCAAACGCAACCCATCAGCCAACGCTAAAGCACCCAAAAATTCTTTGTCATTTCCCACCAATACGGGAGTTTGTCCGAGTGTTTCAATTTTAGTTAAGATTGATTCGGCTTCTTGGGAAATCGAAATACCAACTTCTTTAAATAACCGACGGTTGCCAACTATGTAAGTTTGTTCTCCCAAGGTTGCCCAAATTCCCTGCCCAGTCAACGATTTAAAGTTGTTGGGAGTTGCTAACTCCATTCCCTTATTTTTTGCCTCTGTGACAATTGCTTTCGCTAAAGGGTGTTCCGATTGCACCTCTAAGGATGCAGCAATTAATAAAACCATCTCGGCACTGATTTTACCAATATTATAAATACCTTGGAGTTTGGGCAATCCTTGCGTAATTGTACCCGTTTTATCAAACGCGAGAGTATGTAACTTTCCTGCCGTTTCTAAAGCATGTCCACCTTTAAATAATACTCCTTGGCGAGTTGCTGCACCAATAGCACTGACGATGGAAACTGGAGTCGAAATAACCAAAGAGCATGGGCAAGCAATTACCAACATTACCAATGCACGGTAAATCCAAACGTTAACAGGTTGAGCAAATACTAAGGGTGGAATTATGGCAATTAAAAACGCTATTAAAATCACAATAGGCGTATAAATTGAGGCAAATTTATCTATCCATTGTTGGGAAGGAGCGCGGCTTTCTTGGGCTGATTCCACAAGATGAATAATTTTCGCTACCGTGGTATCACTCGTTAGGTGAGTAACTTTTACTTCCATAAATCCCGTTTGATTCATCGTTCCTGCATAAACAGTATCGCCAATTTCTTTATCTTCGGGGATTGATTCTCCCGTAATTGGCGATTGATCGACAGCGCTATTACCGTCCATGACGATACCATCTAAGGCAATGCGTCCTCCCGGACGAATGACGATGATTTCGCCAACTTGAACGCTTTCCACAGGAACGGTTGCTTCTTTACCATTACGTTTAACGGTTGCCGTTGCTGGGGTTAAATCCATCAAAGCGCGGATAGCATTACGGGTACGACCAATGCTGAAAAGTTGTAGGGTTGAACCCAGAGAGAATAAAAAAACAACTAACGCAGCTTCAAACCAGTCACCGAGAATAATTGCCCCAATCACCGAAATACTCATCAGCAGATTCATGTCTGCGCGGCGTATCCGCAATTCAAATAAGCCCGCACGCGCTACGGGATATCCAGCAACAACAATGCCAACGCCGTAAAATGCCCGTGCTATCCAAATTGGTAATGCGAGTTTTTGGGCAATTAAACCTAAAACTAATCCTACTCCCGCCAAAATTACACTTTGTCCACGACGGTTATGAATCCAGAATTTCCAGTTTGTTGCGTCGGGTTTTGGTGTGGTGGGTGCTTTTTGAGGGCGATCGCAGTCGTGATGAGAATTAATATTAATAGAATCATCAACTGTATAACCTAAATGCTTAATGGTATCGCATATCTGTTTTTCCTGAATTAGCTGCGGTTCGTAAGACAATTCCAGTCGTTCCGTTGCAAAGCTAACCGACACATTCGATACACCTGCTAATTGCTGTAATCCAGCTTCTACAGTTTTCGCGCAGTTTCCGCAGTCCATTCCATGAATTTTTGCACTGAAAGCTTTTGCGTCAGCTATGTTGACTTGCTTGTACTGGGGTTTATGGTGGTCGTGGTCGCAAGCATCGCTGTGAACATGTTCATGCTTGTGGTCATGAACATAATGATGCTTCTTGATATCAACTTGACTACTCTGCTCAACCGTATATCCCAAAGCTTTAATCCGGTTATAAATAGTCACTTCTGTAACTCTAGCAGAGTCATAGGAAATCTTAACTTTTTCTGTAGCGAAGCTCACCGCAACTTCCGTAACTCCGTCCAATTGCTGTAAACCGACTTCTATTGTTTTCGCGCAGCTTCCGCAGTCCATGCCAGCGACTCGAAACTGTTGGGATTTGAGGGAAGGTGCTTGACTCATGGGTTTTTGAAAAGTTTTAATATTTAGTTCTCACCTACCAAGACCTTAACACAACAACTGAACAGTTATTCAACTATTATATATATTTATAGATAATGATATAATATAGAGTAATAATCATTCTTTAAGACTAAATCTTGTGGTAAAAAAAGCTGTTTCCAAGGAAAATATAGACCAGTCTCAAAGCGGTGATGCCCCCAAGTGCGATCGCCATTTAGTCCATCTTGAAAATGTACGGGCATCAAGTCCGAAACTTTTGCCCGTAGAGAAAGCACAGGAAATGGCAGAGATTTTTGCAGTGTTAGCAGATGCCAACCGCTTACGTTTAGTATCTGCGCTAGCTGCACAGGAATTGTGCGTTTGCGATTTGGCTGCCCTGACTAAAATGAGCGAATCTGCGGTTTGTCACCAACTGCGTCTGTTTAAAGTGATGCGTTTGGTTAAATATCGCCGTGAAGGAAGGAATATTTACTATAGTTTAGGCGATAGTACCATTCTCAATCTTTATAAGGGTTTAGCAAAAGATTTTGTCGAACCGAAAGTCTAATGTTTGATTTTTAAGTGTCTACACTTGTTTTACAGCTAATGTATGAAAGAATGAAATATGAGAAGAAAATGAAAATTTAAATGTAAAAGCAATGACTCCTCCTGAAAACAGACCCAGCCTGCCAGAAGTGTATCGCAGTATCAAAATCCCTAATAGCAAAGGCTTCTGGCGCAAGATTCTGGCTTACGCGGGGCCGGGATACTTGGTATCGGTTGGGTATATGGACCCAGGAAACTGGGCTACGGATATTGCGGGTGGGTCAAGGTTTGGTTACACATTATTATCAGTAATATTATTGTCGAATCTGATGGCGATATTATTGCAATCGCTATGCGTGCGGTTGGGTGTAGCGACGGGGAAAGATTTAGCACAGGCTTGTCGAGATTATTTTAGTAAGAAAGTGAGTTTCTGTTTGTGGGTACTGTGCGAGATAGGCATTGCCGCTTGCGACTTAGCTGAGTTGTTGGGGAGTGCCATAGCCTTGCAACTTCTTTTCAATATTCCCTTAATTTGGGGTGTGTGCATCACAGCAGCCGATGTGCTGATATTGCTGTTGCTACAAGGTAAAGGCTTTCGATATGTGGAAGGTTTGGTGATTTTGCTAGTCGCAACCGTAGGTATTTCTTTTGCAGCAGAAATTATTTTTTCTAAGCCAGATTTAGTCGGAATTTTACAAGGATATATACCCAAGCCAGAAATTTTACAAAATCCAGAAATGCTTTACATTGCCATTGGGATTTTAGGTGCAACGGTGATGCCGCATAATCTATATTTACACTCATCAATTGTCCAAACCCGCGATTGGGAACCAAGTAGTGAAAAACGTTGGGAAGCAATTAAGTTTTGCACGATTGATTCGACTGTCGCTTTATCTTTAGCGCTGTTTATTAATTCTGCAATTTTAATCGTATCTGCTGCAACTTTCCATTTCTCAGGTAATCAAAATGTGGCAGAAATTCAAGATGCTTACAAATTACTGACCCCATTATTAGGTGTTAGTGCCGCCAGTGCAATTTTTGGTGTAGCACTACTGGCATCTGGGCAAAGTTCGACATTAACAGCAACATTAGCAGGGCAAATTGTGATGGAAGGCTTTCTACAATTTCGCCTCCCATCTTGGCTACGTCGTTTAGTCACTCGTCTGCTTGCAATGATTCCCGCGTTGATTGCAATTATTTTCTTTGGTGAAAAAAGTACAAGTAGTTTAATCGTTTTCAGTCAAGTTATCCTCAGTTTACAATTACCATTTGCAGTAATTCCATTAGTCATGTTTACAAGTAATCATCGCTTGATGGGAGAATTTGTTAATCCATTGTGGTTAAAAATTATTGCTGGACTAGTAGCAATTATTATAGTTTGTTTAAATTTATGGCTGTTATTACAAACTATTTTATCTATTTAAATTTTAATATCGCATTGATTTAAAGCGCTTAAAATGGAGATAGTAGGGAACAGTTCCGTATGATTGTGCCTCTGAATATTTATCAAGGAGGAAACCAAGCTATGAAATATATCAAGCAAATTATTACTATTGTGGGAATCACCAGCCTGTTAGGTGGGATACCTGCGACCTATGCACAAGCACCATTACCTCGTGTTGGAAAATCTCCCATAGACAAAACAAGTTTGCAGCAATTCTACAATCAAGGTGTACAAAAGCTTGCCCAAGGCGACTTCAATGGTGCAATAAAAGATTTTGACAAGGTGCTGCAGCTAAATCCCAGATATTACGAGGGTTATTGCCTGCGCGGTTTGGCAAAAGCTCAATTACAAGACTTTCAAGCTGCATTAGCCGATTACAACCAAGCAATAAAGTTAGATTCGAGACACGTTGACGCTTATAATGGTCGGGGAATGACTTTAGCCGAACAGGGAAATATCTCTTCAGCGATCGCGGACTTTAATCAGGCAGTAAAAATTGACCCGACGTTTGTTGATGGTTATTACAACTTAGGACTTCTCAACTATAGACAGGGAAATCACAAGCAAGCTGTAGCCCAATTGAATCAAGCACTCAATATTAATCCTAAGTTAGCTGATGCTTACGGCAACCGAGGACTAGCACTATATGCTTTAGGAGATAAACGTAATGCTGTTACTGATTTACAAAAAGCAGCTAGTTTATTTCAGAAACAGGGAAATACGCAAGGGTATCAGCAAACACAAATCTTACTTCAGCGAGTTCAGCAATAAGCAACTACTTCGCCTATTTTGAAGAAAACTTCACGAGAACAAGAAACTTTTCTGACATGGGAAATGTCTAGACGAATATCTATGTTAACTATTAGCTTGACCTTGGGTATTGAAATCGAATACTCTTAACGGTCAGGCAAATTTAATTTAAAGAAAGCCATGAATAAGAAACTCATTCTCACTTTGCTATCGAGTTCGGCAATTTTCACTTCGTTAATGTCAACGCTGGCAATTATTAATCCTGCTCATGCATCTGGTGGACAACGATTAATTCGCACTCAAGATAACAAAACCTGCATCACAAATCCTCACGGTCATCATAATTTTATCTGTATTCGGGATTCCGAGAGAAATCCAGGTGCTAAACCTGTAGCGACACAAACAAAAGTACCTTCAACTGGTTATGATTTAACCCAACCAGCAAAGAT
>JANNFJ010000893.1:0-1584 GCA_031379725.1 Calothrix sp. OTE_75_metabat_31 | reverse complement strand
CTTTCTAATGTCTCATTTTTTGCATAAGTCTATGGTGACAATTAATCAATCCTAGTCTAGGCAGTCTTGACAGGATTGCCAAGGTGTGTTCTAAAGCACTGGTAAAGGCACGATGCCTGCCATGCAATAAACTTTTCGTTTTCCGACGGGTATTGTCGGGGCACGATATATCGTGCCCCTACGGGATATCGGGAACAACAGAGAGATTTAATATTCACATTTGTGTATTCTTCGATAAATAGAGGACTCTTATTTTGTGCGGTTTGAGCAATGTCATCTATTTAGTAGATGCCACCCTAATTAAAAAAATGATGAGGATTTTTTATTTATTCACAAATTACTGAGAATTGTTTGCACTTAATGTATGCTTTATAGAGGGGCTAAACTCTTATATTTATCAATTGGTGAGAGTAAAAGCGCGTTCGTTAACTGCGAGACTATTGCATTTTAAAGGAGTTTTCTTGAAACCGTTCATTTTGCAACCCGACATCAAGCATATCGTTGAGGTAAATTTGGCAGACCGCTGGCAAATTTTTCGACGTTTCCAAGAATTGGATATTCCTAGTTGGTGCGACACCGACCAACCTCTGACAGTTGCGATCGCAACCCCAACAACCGCAATTCAAGTTTGGAGTGTGGTTCGACATTCAACTGCTTCCCGTCACGACTTGATTCGGACGCTTGAGCAATGCTGGCATTGTGCTAATTATTAATCCTGGTAATAAATAGGGCTTGAACAATGAGTAATATCAACAGTAATGAAGTTTTGGAATTTTGCCTCGAAGGACGTTTTCTCGAATTTGTCATCAAAGACGGCTACAAGCTCAAAGGCTTGATGATTGGTACTTCCGAAGGTGAATGCTACGTAAAACTAGCGAAACATTTGCGAGTTGCGTTTGATTTGCGATTACCACCGGGTACTTGGTTGCAAATAGTCGGTTTCAAAAGATACGATAGCGAAACGGGTGAAGTTAAGCTCAAAGCTGAACGTGTTATGGCAAGTCGGGGAAATAAGGAGATTAGCGAAACTTCATCTGATGTAGTAGTTGATACGAAAAATAATATTCAGCCTGCGAAAAAAGCTGTGATTTTGATGTGCCAGAAGTCCGACTGCATGAGGCGTGGAGGTAAAGCGCTTTGTCAAGCATTGGAAAAAGAATTAGGCTCTAGCAATCTCTCAGACCGGGTAATAATCAAAGGTACGGGTTGTATGAAAAACTGTAAGGCTGGCCCCAATTTGGTAATGCCCGATAAAACTCGTTATAGCCGCATTGATGCGACACAAATACCTGCATTAGTACAAAAGCACTTTGCTGCATATCAAGTCAGCCAAAGTCAAGATAGTGAAATTACAATTTCGATACCTGCGACTAGTTCTTTTGCAGCTACTTAATAAAAATTTTTATTAAAATAAATAATCGTACCTAAGTGCAATTGATTAAGTATTTTATTTGCTAATTATTGGCAAATAAACTTGACGGATGCATTTAGTTTAGTTTTGGCTTCTTTCCCACTCTATGAACTTATTTTGACCAGTAGAGAAGACTAGAATCCGGGTTTCTTAAAGAAACCCGGATTCTGACC
>JANNFJ010000832.1:0-3698 GCA_031379725.1 Calothrix sp. OTE_75_metabat_31 | reverse complement strand
GGGCACGATATATCGTGCCCGTACATACTGTGGGATAGCGAAAAATACGGAATACGAGGGGTCAATTTTATTATTTCAAAAATTAAATAGGAGGGTTATAGGTAGGTTTGTAGTTGCGCTAAAGCGCTGATTCCCAAGAGGACTCGCTCCGCGTTAGCGTAGCTTCGCCGGCTTCGATACGCGTTCTTGTAAGGTAGCGCAACCAATATTTAATTACCTTTAATTTCAATTTTCTGCGGTTGGTAATTGCTTCCTTGTTTGTTAGCACAAAAGCCAATATCGCGGGTTTGATTGGGGTCTATAGCTTTTGCCCAGTCAATCGGAGTCGCAATATATTCACCATTTGCTTGCTGTTTAAAATTAGCGTTCCAAGAATTATTGATCGCAGCTTGATTCATTTTAAAATTAAGTTGCCAATCTTTGATTTTCGTATTGCTGGAATTACTAACTTTGAAACTGACACAAAAGCCGGATTGCCAATTTGAATAAATGTTAGATGTAACTTTAAGTTGGTTAGAAGCAAGAGGATTGCTGTTGTCGCGTTGCAGTGGTTGTGATGGTTTACTTTGCCCAGTATTCGCAATTACTAATGGGGGTGGGGTGAATTTCACGGGTAATATTTGGGACAATAATACCTGCTTGGGTGCATCAACCGACTGCCAATCATCTAACAATATCCCCCCTGTATCCGAACTATTCGGATTCCAACTCCAATAGGCAAAACTCAAGTTATTATCGCGGATAAATTTGACTAATTTGTTTTGCCAAACTCCCTCAATAGATTTTGTATCCACTTGTCTGCCACCAAATTCTCCAATCCAAATTGGAGCAATTTTTTGCCGATGGATATAAAAAAAGCCAGTTTCCCAACGCTGGTTCATATTATTGGGAAAGCTTTTTTCAGAGAAATATGGCATATTAAATACCCCAGGTCCGTACTCATGGGGAGAATACACAAGCTTATTGCGTCGTGATAAACGAACGGGGTAGCGTCGAACACCTTCTAAATTTCCACCCTGCCAATGATGTATTAATTTCTGTCCTGGAACGTTGCGCTCCACCCCCTCGACAATAATTAGCCAATCAGGATTTATACTGAGAATGGCATTACCTGCACGTTCTGCTGCTAATCGCCAATCGGTAGCCAAGTCGTTAGTACCCCAACTAGCTTTGCCGTGAGGCTCGTTTTTCAAATCCGCACCAATAATGTTGGTTTGATTCTTGTAGCGTTGTGCCAACATTTTCCAGGTATCAATCCAGTCAGCTTCGGTAAAGCCGTCACCATACCATAGTTCGGGAATGCGCTTATCGCTAAGACGGTGACTATCAAGTATAATCCATAACCCTTTACGCTGTGCTTCCTGAATTACTGCGTCCATAATTTCGAGGGGGGTTTTTTCCTCCAGTTGCTTATTGCTGCCTATTGTGTAATCGATTGCATTGACAGTAGTAGAACGCATTGCTTCTACAGAATAAGGTAAACGAATCGCGTTATACCCCAAATCTTTGATTTGAGAAAGCATTTCTTGATAATCTCGTTTCCACAATCCGTGCGGTGCATGTGCTTCTGTTTCCATCCCGAACCAATTCACACCCCGCAGTAACACCGTTTTACCTTTAGCATCAACTATTCTGGCTTGCCGGGTTGATAGCGGTAGCTGTATTGTCGATGGGGGAAGTGCGTTAGCAAAGCTTTCTGTTGGCAAAGTTACTCCGAAGGAGCTAGGAATCGCACTATTACCTAAACGAGTAGTGGGTATTTTGGTCAAAAACCCGCTCAAAAATACAACTAAGGCTAAAGAAAGTACAAACAGTCGTTGGTAAAACTGAAATTGGCGTTTCGTTTTCAGATTATATGCCATAGTATTTCTACCTTGCTTGTGGGACGGATTTTCTCGTCATGCGTTTCCATAGCACCCGTCGCTTAACTAATCAGCCATACTTGTCTAACCATCATATGCATCATCAGAATATTCGTCATCTTTTGGCATTGTCAGTTGCAGCTTGTTATGGATTAATGAGTCGTACCTCGAAGCTAGTTTGACTTTAATATGCTCGAAACTAACGATTTTCCAGAAAATCTCAAATTGCTTGGCAATCTTGGTTGTGAGTTTATAGTTACTTGATGTTTGCTCACCTTGATAATGGCTATAATATGGAACTATTTATTTTTGTTAAGGCATAAATTCCGATATTTCATCAATAATCTACCCGATCGGTCTCGCCCCGAAAATCATCTGCTTTGAAGATGATTTTAAAATTATTACTTCTGTTTAGAGGACTGTAAAAATAAATATTGTATTAAGATTGGATTTTTTTACCCTTAGTTTTTTTCAAAAAGATATATAAGAGGTGCATTCAATGACGGATTTGACTGCCGAAATGTTCCAATTACGTCTAAGGATATAATAATTATGCTAAATAATTTATAAGAAGAAGAAACCCGGAATTTTGTAGATTCCGGGTTTCTAAACCTTATTGTTTTCGTGAAAAAGATAGGATTACTATTGCAGGTAAATGGATTTGCCCGTTAGTCCTATGGTAAAAAAGCTCGTTTTAGCACGGAAATTTACATGGAAATACAAAAAATTCTTTCATAGAGCTTTGGAACAGACTTATTTGAGTAAAGTTATACAAGTAATTATTAAAGCTCCATCTTAAATGTGTTCTTTCGGCTAAAAATAGGTTAAAATTAATTACTCTAGTATAAGACTCCTCCTTAGCACCTGTTACTACTTGGTAGCAGTCGCCTGAATGCAGTTCGTCCGATTAAAACGATGCATTGCATGAAGTCAAGATGCGTAAACGGCTGAAGTTGCAAAATATCAATAATTCAGTAAATAATTTAAAAGTTCGATATGTTGCGACCGCACAAATTCAACGAGTAGAGCAATGCGTAGAAAAACGAGGTGACTCGACCTATTGTCAGAAGAAAACACGTGCGAAAGAAAAGATGTAATGAGTAATAGGTGCTACCCCACCTGTGGGACACCCTCAAGCAGTAACACAGCAGCACTCAATTCCACACCTTAATTTATTGCACAGCCTATTGTTACTTGTACCTTTCGGTACAAGTAACAATATGTGTAATTAGAGATAATTGAATTTATTAGTTTTAACTTTTGGACTCTTAGTTGGTTACCACTAACTACTAACTACTAGCTATCAACCAGTTTTGATGCTGCGGCATTTGTCACAGCGGAAGTATCAAAAAAATTCAGGTTAAGCTAGAGGAGAGAGTTGAGGAACAGTTTATGTCCATTTGGTCAAAAACAGCTACTCATTCTCAAGTGGGAATATTCTTCACGTTGGCATTCTCCTTACTCCATGCTGCGAATCATCACAACTCTTGCAGATGTTCGAGCAGAACTACAACGCATCTGCGATCGCACTCACGACGAACAAGTTCTTCACAAAGAAGCAACAGTACGGGAAGTGTTGCAAGCAGTCAAACGCCAAGGCGATAAAGCTGTATTGCATTACACGAACGAGTTCGACCATCAAACCTTTAAACCCGACGAACTGCGCGTTGCAGCTTCGGAACTAGATGCAGCTTACGAACAGGTCTCAAATGAGCTACTCGCTAGTATCCGGCTGGCATGTCGTCAAATCGAAGCATTCCACCGCCAGCGCGTACCCAAAAGTTGGGTACAATTTGGTGAAGACGAAATTGTACTTGGAAAGCGCTACAATCCCGT
>JANNFJ010000825.1:0-1575 GCA_031379725.1 Calothrix sp. OTE_75_metabat_31 | reverse complement strand
CAAAAAATTGCCCGTCAGCGCCAGGTGTCATCTAATTTCCCCCAAATGGGTTTACCTGTTACCGGATTTGAAATCCACCAAGGGCGATCGCGTACCGAAATCCCACCAAATGAAACACAAGCTTATCACCCGCTATTCGATGACCCAAATTTAGGCTTGGTCGATAGCTGTCAATCGGTATGGGGTACTTACCTACATGGTATTTTCGATAACGGTCCCTGGCGACGCGCTTGGTTAAATCGCTTACGCCAACAACGCGGTTTAAAATCTTTACCTACAGGTGTTGCCAATTACCGCGAACAGCGCGAAAATCTTTTAGATTCCCTTGCTGTTGAAGTTGAACGTCACCTAGATTTAACTCCATTCATAACTCAATAATTTTACGTCAATCCTATGTGAAGCTGCATAGACCGCCTCCGGGCTGTATACGCCCGGAGGCTAACTGGAACATAGACGCGGTAGCGGCTTCTTGCAGGGTAGCCTGCTGCATCTCCATATAAAAATGATTACGTAGAATAGGTCGAAAAGCCTGTTCTACGTTTGATATATTTAAGTCAGGCAGGATGCCACGAGCCGATGACATTATTAATCATTATTTACTAGGCTTAAATATTACATTCTTTTTTCATATCCAATGGCAACTAACCACTGAACTAATAACTAATAAAAAATCATATGGCTGTGCGCGTTCGCTTTTTACCAGATGATGTCATAATTGATGCCCAAATCGGCGAATCCTTACTAGATGTTGCCGACCGTGCTGGGGTATTTATTCCTACGGGCTGCTTGATGGGGTCGTGTCACGCTTGTACGGTCGAGTACGAAGATGGCAAAATAGTCCGTGCTTGTATTTCCGCAGTACCTCCCGGACGTGAAGAATTGACGATTAATTTATTTAACGACCCTACTTGGTAGGCAGGGCTGTTTCATTCTTTGAAAATAATTATGTTTAGCCAACGATATTGTCGGGGCAGGGTAACCCCGCCCCTACGATTATGTAAAATACCAATGAGAAATCAAGGTTTTCTGTTTTTCTATAAAGAATGAAACAGCCCTGCTACTCGCTAGGGGGATGTAGAGACGCGTTCCCCGTAAGGGGTTCGCGCAGGGTAATTTTGCGTCTCTACGTTGCTTCTTTGACACATTGCTTAAAGCGTTCTAAACTTTCTTGCAAAGTAGATTCGACAATTCGTCCCAAAAACAAGTCGTCCATGATTTTGCCGAGGAAGCCAGGAATAGCGTAGGCAACGCTCAACTTCACAACACTGCTGGTTTTGCGGTCATAAAAGCGGATAGCACCGCGATTTGGCAGCCCATCGACCGATTCCCACTCGATAATTTGATTGGGAATTTGTTTGAGAATGCGCGATCGCCAACTAAATTCCAGTCCGCCAGTATTTAATTTCCATAACGAGAGTTCGGGATTGTCTTCAAGAATCTTCACCGAATCAATCCACTTCATCCAACGCGGCATTTGCTCCAAATCTGCCCACAGACTCCAAACTAGTTCTATCGGAGCCTCAATTTCCACCTGCACGGTATGCTCTAACATGAGATTTAAGGGAGTAGGGAGTG
>JANNFJ010000759.1:0-10643 GCA_031379725.1 Calothrix sp. OTE_75_metabat_31 | reverse complement strand
GGGGCACACGGGAACTTCTGCGCTTGACGCAGGCAACGCTTTAGGAGACGATGCCTCTGCTTAAGTTGGAGTAATCCTGTTTGAGTAAGCAACGTCATTGATTAAAGAATCCGCGTCTATTTATAGCGCGGAGTGTCAATTCCGCCTTTCCTGCAACTTGCGATAAACGTCCTTAATATCGACTTTGTGATGTGCTAAAGCTACCATTGTATGATAAAGCAAATCAGCAACTTCGCCAGCGATCGCATCTTGATCGTCATCCTTACAAGCCATTACAACCTCGGCACTTTCTTCACCGATTTTCTTTAAAATCTTGTTATCACCACCCGCAAACAACTTACAGGTATAAGAACTATCGTTGGGATTGTCCCTGCGATCGCATATCACCTGAAATACCTGGGATAATGTATTGGCAGTGGGTGGGATAATAGTTCCATCAACTTGGTGAAAGCAACTACGCTCACCTGTATGGCAAGCAATATCACCAATTTGCTCGACACTTACCAAAATTGCATCGCTATCGCAATCATACCGAATACTTTGCACTTTCTGGGTATGTCCCGATGTTGCGCCTTTATGCCAAAACTCCTGACGGGAACGACTCCAAAACCATGTTTCACCAGTTTCTAACGTCTTTTGCAGCGACTCAAGATTCATCCAAGCCATCATCAAAATGGTACCATCGAGATAATCTTGAACAATCACTGGCACTAAACCTTTTTCGTCGTAACGAATTTTCTCAACCGGGATAGCGTTAGACAAAGAGGGAGTAATAAAGGAAGACATACCAGTTGTTTCACCAAAGGCGGGGATATTCAATGGAATTAACATACCATCCTAGCTTGGACAACTGGCACATTTCCATCTATATTTATCCTAAAAATATTATCATCGATTTCTAAATTGCGAGACTTTTATGCGTTGCGGACTGCATTCTGACAGCACCCAAAGCAACTTGGTGAGCTTTTGGAGCTTCACCATACCAATGAACAGCACTGTTGAAAGCAGCACGGTAGATATCCTGGTATGCTTCACAAAAACGAGTGCGAATTTCTAAAGGCAAGTCTTGATTCGACTTATATAACATATTGTTATTGTTATCTTTTTGGTTCAACTATTCTTTTACGATATAGATTCTGGGCTATTTTTTCGCCTATCCGAAGATAGAACTTTTTTTTGGCATCATAGGAGACATACCTTGGTAAATACCACAATAAGAACCACAAAATCGCAAGAAATTTTTGCTGCTGCACAAAACTTGATGCCAGGAGGTGTAAATTCTCCCGTTCGGGCTTTTAAATCGGTTGGTGGACAACCCATTGTATTCGATCGTGTAAAAGGTGCATATATTTGGGACGTTGACGGCAATCAATATATCGACTACGTAGGTAGTTGGGGCCCTGCTATCTGCGGTCACGCACACCCCGAAGTAATTAGTGCCCTTCACGCCGCTTTAGATAACGGTACCAGCTTTGGTGCGCCTTGTTTACTCGAAAATGTCTTAGCTCAAATGGTCATTGATGCCGTTCCTAGCATTGAAATGGTACGTTTTGTCAATTCAGGTACTGAAGCCTGTATGGCAGTATTGCGGCTAATGCGTGCCTTCACTGGGCGCGATAAAATTATCAAATTCGAGGGCTGCTATCACGGACATGCTGACATGTTCCTTGTGAAAGCCGGGTCGGGTGTGGCAACTCTGGGCTTACCTGACTCCCCAGGTGTACCAAAAACAACCACGGCAGATACTTTAACTGCACCTTACAACGACCTCGAAGCAGTCAAAGCATTATTTGCACAAAACCCCGACCAAATAGCTGGAGTAATTCTCGAACCTGTTGTCGGTAACGCAGGTTTTATCACTCCCGATGCTGGTTTCTTGGAAGGTTTGCGCTTAATTACCAAAGAGCAGGGTGCGCTGTTGGTATTCGACGAAGTAATGACAGGTTTCCGTATTGCCTACGGTGGTGCCCAAGAAAAATTTGGTGTTACCCCCGACTTAACCACACTCGGTAAAATCATCGGTGGTGGTTTACCAGTAGGCGCTTACGGTGGTCGCCGTGATATCATGTCGATGGTTGCCCCAGCAGGCCCCATGTACCAAGCAGGAACCCTCTCCGGCAATCCATTAGCGATGACAGCGGGTATCAAGACTTTGGAATTGCTGCAAAAACCCGGTACTTACGAATATCTTGACAAAATCACCAAAAAGCTTTCGGATGGCTTGCTGCGAATCGCCAAGGAAACAGGTCACGAAGCTTGTGGTGGTCAAATTAGCGGCATGTTTGGTTTATTCTTCACATCGGGACCCGTCCACAACTACGAAGACGCAAAAAAATCCGATACCGCCAAATTCGGACGTTTCCATCGCGGGATGTTAGAGCGAGGAGTATATTTAGCACCCTCACAATTTGAAGCTGGATTTACTGCCTTAGCCCATACCGAAGAAGATATTGACAAAACCCTAGCAGCCGCCCGCGACGTGATGTCAACCTTCTAGATTGTCAAAATTAGCCGTAGGGGCGGGGAAACCCCGCCCTTAAATCCTGTCCCAACAAATATACTAAGCCTAGCAGCCACAACCATTGCTACTGCAGCCCTTCATAGTCTTATGACCTTCGGCACAAGCTTCCGAACAATAGTACTTATTTTCTTTTTCGACTGCATCTTCAGTCGAAATCACACATAAACAGCTTTGGCAAGCACATTTGAGTAAAGTAGCGCTTTTCATAATAGATGCTCCAGAATTTTTCAACATCCAAATCATAAAACAATTGAATGTATGTTCACATTAAACTTAACAAAACTTAAACTGTAGGTAAAAAGATTCAGGATGAGAATTTTTTTAGTCAAAATTTAATAAACTTTAGGGTTTAATTTAGAGAAATTACTGAAAAAGAGCCGCAAAAATACAAGACGTAATGTATGCGAAGCTGATTTTAGCCTAAGTATAGTCCGCATTTTTAACCTTATTAATCAAATTTTTGCCAACCTCTGCCTCCTTAGTTCTGCGGTGTACTTAGGATTAGTTTAAGTAAATGAGGACTATCTTTAGCAAGTCTTCAAAGGATTTCCAGCGTAATTTACCTGTTAATTGAAGATTATTAGCTTAATAATGGATTAGGGTTAAAACGCTCTCCATCCATATTCGTGCAGCGAGTTAACAGTGCATGAGCTACTGCTTAAATCCTACTTGTCCAAATCCAGAAAATCTAGCTTACAGCGAGAGGTGTCAATCATGTGGCTCGCGGCTGTTGTTGCGCGATCGCTATCGGGTGTTGAAATCACTAGGTCAAGGCGGCTTTGGAGCCACATTCGTCGCCCGCGATGAAGTCTTACCAGGTCAACCAAGTTGCGTTATCAAACAACTGCGTCCTTCGGGAACCGCACCACATGTATTACAGATGGCGCGAGAACTATTTGAGCGCGAGGCTGTCACCTTGGGCAAAATCGGCAACCACCCTCAAGTCCCACGGTTGCTTGATTATTTTGAAGACCGCGAACAATTCTACTTAATTCAGGAGTACATCAGCGGTCCCACCTTGCAGCAAGAGGTAAAAGCTCAAGGGGCAATCAGCGAAGCCGGAGTTAAGCATTTTTTGAGCGAAATGCTACCCCTGCTGGGGTACATTCACGACCAAAAAGTAATCCACCGCGATATCAAACCTGCTAACATCATCCGTCGCGCTCAAGACACTCGGCTCGTGCTGATTGATTTTGGTGCAGTCAAAAACCAAGTTAGCCAAACTGCTGCGCTTCAATCCGGACAAACAGCATTAACGGCTTATGCAATCGGAACACCCGGTTTTGCTCCTCCCGAACAAATGGCAATGCGTCCGGTTTACTCTAGCGATATCTACGCACTTGGGGTAACTTGTATATATTTGCTGACTGCCAAATCTCCCAAAGATTTGGATTACAACCCGACTACCGGGGAAATGATGTGGGAACATTTAGTGTCTGTCCACCCCCACCTGGGCGATGTGCTGCGGAAAATGCTGGACGTGTCTGTTCGCAACCGTTATCAGTCTGCTGAAGATGTATTGCGAGCGTTGGAGATGGAACCATACCTCGACAGCCTTGCCCAAAGTTTGGTAACTCAACCAGCAAGCATAAAAGACCGAGGTAATAATCATCATCTTGATAATTCGAGCGTTCTTTGTAGCAACCCCTCGGTAGGTTACTCAAGTGCGGGAGTCGCACAAGTAGCTGCTGCAATTCGCAAGAGACGCGCTAAGGTCGCAGAAGCAACTGGTGCAACTAGCCATAGGTTAGTAAGTGCAAAATCAACTAATTGGAATAATACAACCGGCAGTGCAACCCAAGGTGCAAAATCTCAAGGTGCGCGAACTCTGAATTCTGAGGGTTTACTAGGTGCTTATGTCAAAGGTAGACGTGATTTTGCTCTGCATAATTTGAGTTTGCTTAACCTCCAAGGTAGCGACCTTTCGGGAACGAATTTTCATTCCTCGGTCTTAGAACGTGCTAATCTCCAAGGAGCAAATTTATTTAACAGTGACTTTGGTCGGGCAAGCCTCAACCGGGCTAATCTCAGGGATGCAAATTTGAGCAAGGCTTATCTGGGTCATGCTGATTTAGAAGGAACAGACCTACGCGGTGCAGACCTTAGTTATGCTTACCTAAATAATGCTAATCTTCGAGGAGCAAATCTATGTGGCGCTAATTTAACTGGTGCTAAAATTTCCGATGAGCAACTAGCACTAGCTAAGACTAATTGGATGACGGTACGCCCAAATGGTAAACGCGGTTTATTGTAATTATGACGCTTGAGTTTTTTAAGGGTAGTCGCGTGCGGAGTCTCCCACGCCACTGCGCTCAAGTCAGTATTGCTAATTATCTACTGAATTTACTACCTTCAGCAAAAGGCTTGTTGGCTTTTTGCTCAAACTGGCATTAATCTATATGTCTGAATTTTCAGATCGGTAATATATATACATGCTTTTTATTGCCTTACTTACTCCGTTTATCAGCGTAATTTTATATTTTCTTTACAAATGGTAGATTTGAAATTCAAAGAGCGTGTGGATATAATAGTTTGTTGATAAGTAAAGTCAAGTAAAATTTGTGATAATTTTTAGTAGTAATGCGAAAACTAAGAATAATACACAAATCACCTAAAGTTGGAAAAGATTTTTATCCGTATCTTCGCGCCTATGTAAGCAGCATACAGGTTGCTATCTTCTGACTGAAAGCAGTATTGTTTAGTAAATTTTCCCCGGTAACGTGCCTTCACGACTACCGGCAAATTAATCAGGGTCAATAAACTACATTTATTAGCAATCAAATGCTCACCGACTTATGGCTGAGTTGATAGAAACAGAACTCGATCGACGACTAAATTTATACCAGACATTTGTCAAGTTATATGAGCATCATGGCGACCTTCTAGATAATATTCTCCAGCTAGAAAATTTACAGATACCTTCACTTACTAAAACAAAATCGTTTTATTTTCAAGGCGTAATTGATAGTACATCGGTTTATGCCACGACAAATTTGTGTGCGGGTGAAACGCAAACTTTGCAGCAGCCACAGCAAATTTGGACAATTGGACGCTCATGCCATAATGGTATTCGTCTTGCTGACTCATATGTGTCGCGTCGTCATGCGGCAGTTCAATTTGTTGAAGAAGAACAAAGCTTTTATTTAATTGACTTTAACAGTACGAATGGTTCCTACCTTAATGGTGAACCTGCCTTCAAACCAGTTTTGCTCAAAGATGGCGATCGCATTCGTCTGGGTAATACTTCGTTTTATTTTTTCTTCAATGCGAATAATCGGACGTTACCAAGCGTAGCCGTAGAATTATTGATGCAAATGATGGTGCATCCAGATATAGATATGCAAATCAAACCTAACCGCACTACTAAAACTCGAATATTGCGGGAAAATTTGGATGATACTGTTGAGATTCCAAATGGAGTTAGTTCGCAATTTCAGCTTCTAGAACAGGAATCAAATGTGACTAATGTGCCAGTTTTGGATATTAAACTTTCCTCAGAAATATTAAGTTACTTTTCTAGTAAACCATTGTCAAGTAAGTTAACACCAAAGTAGAGACGTTACATGTAACGTCTCTACTAATAGTCAAAACTAGGCTGTAACTAGTTCAGCAGGTAAACGTTTAAACGCCAAACGTTCGTTTTCTACATCCACGAATATAATATCGCCATCGCTGAATTCACCACGCAGAATGTATTTGGCGATTTGAGTTTCTAACTCTCGCTGAATTGCCCGCTTCAATGGACGCGCCCCAAATACCGGGTCATAACCTACTTCGGCTAAAAAGTCAAGCGCAGAATCGGACAGTTTGAGCGACATCTTGCGATCGCTTAATCTTTCTCTGAGTCGATTTACTTGCAGTTGGACAATACTCCGCAATTCGGACTTTTTGAGGACGTGGAAGATAATTTGCTCGTCCACACGGTTGAGAAACTCCGGACGGAAGGTATTTCGCATTGCTTCCATAACTCGACGGTGCATTTCGTCATAACGGGAATCATCACCAGCCACATCAAGAATGTATTGCGAACCGATATTACTGGTCATGATAATGATGCTGTTTTTGAAGTCCACCGTATGACCTTGGGCATCGGTAACACGTCCATCATCCAAAATTTGTAGAAGAATATTGAATACGTCGGGGTGTGCTTTTTCGATTTCATCGAAGAGAATCACCGCATAGGGGCGACGACGAATCGCTTCGGTAAGTTGTCCTCCTTCCTCGTAACCAACGTATCCTGGAGGCGCACCAATTAACCGAGAGACTGCGTGTTTCTCCATGTACTCCGACATGTCAATTCGCACCATCGACTCTTCGGTATCAAACATATATGTCGCCAAAGCTTTGGCTAACTCGGTTTTACCTACACCTGTGGGTCCGAGGAAAATAAAGCTAGCAATTGGACGATTGGGGTCGGCAAGTCCAGCACGAGAACGTTGGATAGCATCAGCAACAGCGGTCACCGCTTCTTCTTGCCCGACGACACGTTGATGAAGTTCATCTTCGAGGTGCAAAAGTTTTTCTTTCTCGGATTCGACCAATTTGCTAATGGGTATACCCGTCCATTTAGAAATAACTTCGGCAATATCAGCTTCGGTAACTTCTTCACGCAACAATGATTTACCACTACGTTGGGTTTGTGCTAATTCAGCTTCCACTAATTCCAACTTGCGATGTAAATCGGTCAACTTACCATATTTTAATTCCGCAGCGCGGTTAAGGTCGTAATTTCGTTCCGATTGCTGAATTTCCAGATTTACCCGGTCGATTTCTTCCTTTGCAGATTGGATTTTGGTAATAATACCCTTTTCCGACTGCCATTGGGTATTGAGAGTACGTTGTTCCTCTTTTAAATCGGCAAGTTCCTTTTCCAACCTTTCCAAGCGATCGCGTGATGCTGCATCGCTTTCTTTCTGTAAAGATAGCTTCTCCATTTCCAACTGAAGAATTTTCCGGTCGATTTCGTCGAGTTCTTCTGGTTTCGAGGTTATCTCCATTTTCAACCGTGCGGCAGCTTCATCAACTAAATCGATGGCTTTGTCTGGGAGGAAGCGGTCGGAAATATATCGACTCGATAAAGTCGCAGCCGCGACTAAGGAACTATCAGCAATTCGTACCCCGTGGTGGACTTCGTAGCGTTCTTTCAAACCCCGGAGAATCGAAATTGTATCTTGAACATTTGGTTGGTCTACGTAAACTTGCTGAAAGCGTCTTTCTAGCGCTGCATCCTTTTCAATATATTTACGATATTCATCCAAAGTTGTCGCCCCAATACAGCGCAACTCGCCCCGCGCTAACATGGGTTTGAGCAAGTTACCTGCATCCATTGCCCCTTGGGTAGCACCAGCACCGACAACGGTATGAATTTCATCGATAAATAAAACAATATTGCCGTTTGAGTCGGTAACTTCTTTGAGGACAGCTTTGAGACGTTCTTCAAATTCACCCCGGAATTTTGCCCCAGCAATTAAACTACCCATATCCAGACTAATTAATTGTCGGTCTTTGAGCGATTGGGGCACATCTCCGGCGATAATGCGTTGTGCTAAACCCTCGGCTATGGCAGTTTTACCAACGCCAGGTTCGCCAATTAGTACGGGATTATTTTTAGTCCGACGTGAGAGAATTTGAATTGTGCGGCGAATCTCATCATCGCGTCCAATAACTGGATCGAGTTTACCTTGACGGGCTGCTTCAGTGAGGTCACGCCCGTATTTTTCCAGTGCTTGATATTTGCCTTCTGGATTTTGGTCGGTCACTTTCTGATTCCCCCGAATTTGCTTAATAATATCTTTTAATTTGGCTTCATTGAGCTTAAATTCCGAAAATAAACCCTTGCCAAAACGGTCATCTTTGGCATAAGCAAGCAATAAATGCTCAATCGAAATAAATTCGTCCTGAAACTCTTTACGGTAGCCGTCAGCCCGGTCTAGAAGCGTATCTAAGCTGCGTCCTAAGTAAACAGAAGTGCTACTGCCCGACACTTTCGGCTGTCGCTGAATAAATTGTTCTGTTTTTTCCAGAAGTTTTTGCCCACTAGCACCTGCTTTCGTGAGAATACCACCAGCAAGTCCATCTTGTTCCAAAAGCGCTTTCATCAAATGTTCGCTTTCGATTTGCTGCTGATTGTATTGTTTCGCAATATCAGGAGTATGGGCGATCGCTTCCCAGGCTTTTTCGGTAAATTGGTTAGGGTTAGTAGGTTGCATAGGCTGTGTGAGGAAAGTAAGTTGCAATCTAAGAATAAATAATATTTATGCCGATATCGACATTGTAAAGACATGTGTGCAACTTGCTGGTTCGGCGATCGCGCCTTCGGCAAGTAGTATTACCGTCCTGGAAACGGAATAGTACCGAATCGCAAAAGCAGCGACAACAGTATCCTTGAAGAAGTCGGGGATCTAGTTGTTTGTCTGGGTTTAACCACACAAACTTTACTTGACACACACTTTCTATCTAAAATTATAAATAGTTAACAATTTGTAATCAGTTTATATTCAATTTCATCAAGTCTAATTATTTTCGTATTTATGCCTAAACCTAAAAAACAAAAATTCCCTTATTTACTTGGTTCTAAATGGACAGCACAGCGAAAAGTCGATGGATGGCGACATTTTCAGGTTGTCAACCGCAAAAACCAGGGAAAATGGGTTTATGCCGAAATGGTAGCATCCTGCGATGAAAATGTTCGCTTCTGGATTAATGCCAGAATCCTTCAAGATAGATCGCAATGGGAATCTGGCTGGTTGTCGCTGCATGAAATTCAAGCTATAGAGGATAATGCTTCGTGGATTGGCTAGGATTTTAGGCAATACTTGCAAATAAAATAATTATTTACAATTTCCTCAAAAGTACCTAGAAGCTGGAATTTTTACGTAAAACATTATTATTCAAATTGGCGATAATGTGATAATGAGCATTGTTAGAGGGGGTGTCAAAGCATCCCTATATTGCTAGAATCAGCCGATTTGCTGTAACTAGACATTAGAGCATTTACGTTCAGTCATCTGTAGCGGCACTGTTAACCAATTATTCAATGAATTTGTATAGGTTTGATGTTAAATACTAAACCTAAAGAAATTAGGGATTTATTTTTTGTGTTTTGTAACTATTTTTATAATAAAAAACTATAAAAACTTTTAAAATTCTAAAATACGCCTAATTTCGGCTTTATAACAATAAAAACAACTTTTATTACAAAAATAATTTTTATTAATCTCAATATCTGCCATATCTAGATAATGAACCCCTTTATTTTCCCTGGAATCTGGTCAATAATGACATTCATATACCTCATGCACAATGCAGCGACAAAGCAAAGGCAAGTGTTTGAGCCAATTTGACAATCAACTATAAGAGGCAGCAAACAGTGAAACTAGCAGTTTACGGAAAAGGTGGAATCGGTAAATCTACAACTAGTTGTAATATCTCTGTCGCTTTAGCCAAGCGGGGCAAAAAAGTACTGCAAATTGGTTGCGACCCCAAACATGACAGCACTTTTACTCTGACTGGATTTTTAATTCCGACAATTATTGATACTCTCCAAGAAAAAGACTATCACTACGAAGATGTTTGGCCTGAAGATGTAATTTACAAAGGTTACGGCGGGGTTGATTGCGTCGAGGCAGGTGGTCCACCTGCAGGTGCAGGATGTGGCGGTTATGTAGTAGGCGAAACCGTAAAATTACTGAAGGAACTCAACGCCTTCGATGAGTACGATGTCATATTGTTTGACGTTCTTGGTGACGTTGTATGCGGTGGTTTCGCAGCACCTCTCAACTATGCTGACTATTGCATGATTGTCACCGACAACGGTTTCGATGCTTTATTCGCAGCAAACCGGATTGCTGCATCGGTACGTGAAAAAGCCCGGACACACCCACTACGTCTGGCTGGATTGATTGGTAATCGCACCTCAAAACGCGACCTTATAGATAAATACATAGAATCAGTACCAATGCCAGTATTGGAAGTTTTACCATTAATCGAAGATATCCGTATTTCTAGGGTTAAAGGTAAAACACTGTTCGAGATGGCAGAATCGGATTCCTCGTTAAATTACGTATGCGATTACTATCTCAACATTGCCGATCAGATTTTGGCACGCCCTGAAGGTGTCGTT
>JANNFJ010000756.1:0-2179 GCA_031379725.1 Calothrix sp. OTE_75_metabat_31 | reverse complement strand
GGGGCACACGGGAACTTCTGCGCTTGACGCAGGCAACGCTTTAGGAGACGATGCCTCTGCTTAAGTTGGAGTAATCCTGTTTGAGTAAGCAACGTCATTGATTAAAGAATCCGCGTCTATTTATAGCGCGGAGTGTCAATTTTAGATTCCTTTTCTTTTGTCCTTTTACCAACCAAGCTAAACCAAGCAACCCCAATATCGCAGAAGGTTCGGGAACCGATTCGCTGTCTGCTAGAATCGAGTCCTCATCAAGAGTTTCCCAGGACATGTTCTGCCAAAAACCATCTTGACTCAAATTATTATTCGACTGCAAAGAAGCATTCCAACCTTGCCAACTACCATTCGCCGTCAGCCAACGAGGAATCCAACCCCATCTATATGGTTCGCTGCTAGTAATCATTCCGTCTAAAGCTTCACCTCGATCGTCCAACTTATCATTATCTGCATCCAACCATTTTGGAGTTAGTCGTGAAGCAGCTTGATTTAAGTTTAGATCGAACCAACTAGTGCTAACACCTATTTTTTGTGCAAGTTTAGTCTTCGCATCACCGTAAACTGTTTTGAGATTTGAAGTTTTGTTTTGTAAATCCCAACCGATAACATCAAATGCGATCGCATCCAAGTTAGTGATTTGTCTGCGTTGTCCCAGACCAAGGGAGGGATCCATAATCCCCAAAACGTTACCTGTTGACTTCCAATGACTGCTTTGATTGCCATCACCACCTAAATCGGTGCGGGTTCCCGATGAAAAAGTTGCTAGGGTTGTAGAACCTCCATCAATCGAGAAAATTGGTTTTCCACCAACCGACATATCTGACGTACCCTTATAGTCTGAACTCTGCGAAGATAAGCGGAACATATCAAGAGCATAACTATATGTCATTTTCTTCCCATCCATCTTATCTCCATTAGCTAGGTAATTTAACCAGTTGGGAGAATCGACACCGCTAACAAACCCTAACGTGTGACCGAGTTCGTGTAAAGCAACGCTAAAAAAGTCCAAAGAACCCTTATCTACTATGTCATCGGGAGAGTAGTAATCCCATGAAATATTTCTGCTGATTTGACTGAGGTCGCTAACCAAAATATAAGCATCAAGTCCCTTATCTTTTGCGTTAATAAGTCCCAAAGCTTTAGCGTTTGCACGAGTCAAGTTAATGTCTTTGATACCTTTAATTTCTGCAAAGTCATTTTTATCGTTATTTTTTCTAGCTATGGTGCTAAATTCTTTTGATTTACCGTAATTGTCATAAGCAAGTTGGTCGTTGTTTGAGGTAATATCGTCACCGAGACTCTGGCGAAATTGCTGAAAGTTTTGAGTCGTAATACCTGGTAATGCCCCCCCGATAACATTTTTGGGCAGCATGTTCGTGGATTCAATAAATATATTCAGCGTTACATCATCAGCCAGATAATTCGACCAATATTTACCTGCCATTTCATAACCGATCATTTGGTCGATAGTGGTTCCTGGTGCGTAGGTAAAGTTAAAGTCCAACGCTTTGGCAGGTGCTGTACTAGCAAGAATCGCACCAAATGCGAATGCGAATGATTTAATTGATTTAGATTTTATAATTTGTTGAAAATAGTTATTATTTTGTTGTTTATTCATATTTTTAATTAGCAGTTTTAAAAAAGATAAAATTTAAACCAAGCTATCTGTGTGTATATTTTATCTACAAACAAGTCATATACTGGTAAATTATTGGTAATTTATTAGCACTGAATCATAAATTATTGATAGAGAAATTGGCTTTTGTCTTAGTGAAAATACTTAATTTTGGCAAAAATATTTGTATCAGCCGCCATCCCACAAGCCATCAGGCACTTGGTTATCGTGCCCTTATATCATGGGATAGCAAAAAGTTTTTTTAGTATGGGTAAAAACAAAAAGCTTAGTACTTCATGTCATTAATTTTGTCTAGTCGAGAGGCCCAGATCCCCGACTTCTTCAAGAAGTCGGGGATCTAACAACCCATCAAAACTTATGACATGGAATACTATTGCTTCATGTCATTAATTTTAATGGGTTGCTGTAGTGGGGGGGGGGTGGGGGGGGGGTGTTAAAAGACAGGCACTATATGGCCCCACACGAACGTACAAAAAAGATAAACACATGGAACTGATTTTTTTTTTTGAAGAAAAAAAAATAAAAAATAAAAAACTATTTTATTTTAGT
>JANNFJ010000722.1:0-11104 GCA_031379725.1 Calothrix sp. OTE_75_metabat_31 | reverse complement strand
GTAGAGACGTTACATGTAACGTCTCTACATCAGGGTTTCGGGCAACGCATAATTAATTTCCACGCCTATGTCTAATGGTCGGTGTTATTAATTGTGACAAGTCTAGAGGGACAGAATCCAGGTTTCTGCGAGAAAGCCGGATTTTTGAAACCCTTCAAAATTAGCGACATGAACCAGCAGCACTTACATAAAAGTCAGAATCTAATCTTAACTAACCTTCCCTCATAAATAGAAAATTTCGCGTCTCTACATGGTTCATGTGGGAAATAAATATATACAATCTAAGATGAGTGTTTTTAAAAGCCACTTGTGAAGAAAGCAAATTTTAAGATGGGTGTTATTAGATGATTCAAGTTGATTCGCTGGTGCGAGCGCAGAATGTCTCAACAGGAGACTCACCCCATCAGGATTTGGGTATAGGGAAAGTGACCCAGATCGCCAGTCAAACAGCAGTAGTGGAATATTTCTGCTCGATTGGGCAACGCATCGAAAAAACTTTACCTTTAAGTTCGCTTTCGCAGGTTCAATTGCAACGCCAAACTCGATGTTATATCACGTTGGATGGTGAAAAATGGACTAGTGGCAGAATTTACGAATGGGACGATGATAATTGTCAATATCTTATCGATTTACCCGATAAAAAGACGGTTTTTGCCCCCGAAAAGCAAATTTACGTTCGTTGCAATATCCCCATTGAAGACCCCATCGAAATTTTAGCGATGAAGGGTCAAGATACACCCTATTTTCACGAGCGACGGTTTGCTTTTGTTAAGAGTTTAATTTCGCAACGTGCCGTCAGTCACGGGATTACGGGGTTAATTTCTGCAAATATTAAGCTTTATCCGCACCAAGTCGAAGTTGTTCGTCGTGTACTCGAAGACCCGATTCAAAAATACCTATTAGCAGACGAAGTAGGACTGGGAAAAACCATCGAAGCAGGTACAATTCTTCGGCAATATCTCCTTGATGAAACCCAGGGTAAAGCTTTGGTATTAGTACCGCAGTATTTATTAGAACAATGGCGCAAGGAATTAGAAACCAAGTTCTACATCTCGCATTTTCCAGACAGGGTGGTGCTGCTAGCAGTTGAGGATGTGCATAAAGTCAACCCGAAGGCAAATATTAACTTTTTAATTATCGATGAGGCACACAATGTTGCGGCAATGGCAAGTTCTGCGGAAGCCTCACAGCAACAGTGTTTTGAACGTTGTAAGCATTTAGCGCATAAAAGCGATCGCTTGCTGCTGCTTTCTGCGACTCCTGTTGTCAACCACGAACAGGATTTTCTGGCAATGTTGCACTTGCTCGATTCAACAACCTACAAACTCGATGATTTGGAAGGTTTTCGGGATAAGATTGCAAAAAGTCAAGAAATTGGGCGGATTTTGCTGGCTTTTAAAGAGGGCGTAGAACCTGTTGTTATTAAAGCTAATCTCGAACAACTCCGCAACCAATTTACCGAAGACGAGTTTTTACTCCAGCTTGCTTCGGAGGTAGAAAATAATTTAGAAGCAAAGAATGCTAAAATTGATAAATCGATTGTCGCAATTCGCACCCACATCAGCGACACCTACAGGCTGCACCGTCGAATGTTGCGTAACCGTCGCGCTTCCGTAGAAGATGTAATTTTTGATAGAAATATTACACCCAAAGTTGAGTACGACTTAGATGAGCGTAGCTACGACGTTCACGAATTAATCGAGGAGTGGCGTAAATCTGCACCGAAGGAGCAACAGTATCGTAGCATTTTTATGCTTTTATTCCTGGGTGCGGGGACTTGGTTGGGTATATTAGAGCAGCTAATTACAGCCCGTTTGCAGGGTAAATCGACTCCGGAATTGATTCGAGAATTTGGTCGGGATATTGGGGTTTTAACTGATACTGCAAAGTTTGCTGGGGAAGAAGCGATTTTGCAATCCTTGCTGAAACTGATTAAACAACCTTCCGAAGATGGCGATCGCATTGAGTTGCTGAAAATAGTACTTTTGTACAGCTTGAGCGATCGCTTTAAGCTGCAATCGTTTAAGGGGAATTTGCCGCGATTACTTGAGGAAGTCCAACGACGCATTAAAAGACCAATACCGGGTGATACGTTACCAAAAGTTATTGTTTTTACTAGCTATACGCAGGTTGGTGCAGAGATTTACCGCAGTTTAACTGATAGTTTTGGTCAAGGAACTGTTGCTAATCACTTGCTTGGAAAAACTCGTGCGGAAGTTGAGAAAAGTTTCAATCAATTTCAGAAAGACCCGAATTGTTTTATTCTCGTTTGTGACGCTTCAGGTGAAGAGGGTCGCAATTTGCAATTTGCGGACTGGATGATACATTTTGACTTACCTTGGTCGCCAAATCGGCTCGAACAAAGAATTGGTCGAATTGATCGAATTGGTCGTTCTTTACAAGTTGATTTTACGGTATTTGCTGGGTCAGATTTAGATGATAGTCTTCATGATGCTTGGTATCGATTATTAAAAGATGGGTTTAATATCTTTGGGCAATCGATTGCGAGCCTGCAATTTTATGTTGATGCAAAATTATCAAGTTTAGAGGAAACTTTGTTGAATTCGGGAGCGAATGGATTAGCAGAAGTTACCGTGCAAATTCAACAAGAAATTACCAGCGAACAGGCAAAAATTAACGAACAAAATGCTCTTGATGAAATCGATGCTTTTGATGAGAATGCGACGCACTATTTCCAACGTTTAGATGATTATGATGCACGACATCAGGAAATCCAGCGGGCAACTGAAGATTGGATTTGCGATGCCTTGAGATTTAAGCCAATTACGAATCCTAATATATCAGGAGTTAAGCGTTATAAACCCATCGATAAAACCTTAATTGCAGCTGATGATATGAGCCGAATTTTTGCAGGTGCATTGGAAGAATTTGGTACTTTTGACCGCAGGATAGCGAATCAACATCCGAATGTGAAACTCCACCGTATCGGTGAGGAACTTGTTGATGCATTATCATCTTATATCCATTGGGACGACCGGGGTCAAGCTTTTGCAATGTGGCGAGTTGAAGAGACTTATAATGCAGTAGAGGGTGAAGAATGGTTCGGTTTCCGATTTAATTATACGATTGAGACAGACTTGGCAAAATACACGGAAAACTCGACCAAATTCAACGCTTTACAACGACGTGCCGATGGGTTATTTCCACCGATTGTCGAAAGTCTATTTATTGATGCACGACAGGAACCAATGCAGGTTGTTGAAGATAAAGCACTCCTCAATATTTTACAACGTCCTTATTTAAGTAAAGGTCTAAGAAACCGAGATTTCAACATTGCTAAAAATCGGTTAGCGATTCTTGATAATTTTGTTAATGGTGACAAATGGCAAGATTTTTGTCGTCAAGCACGTAGCACTTCTTTAGAGTTACTTAATCAACGTCCTGCTTTCGTCAAATTGTGCGAACAAAGTGCATTGCGTGCCGAGCAAAAATTAGGTAAGCGGCTGGCACAATTGCGTTTGCGTCTCAACCGATTTACCAAGCAGGGGCAATCCCATACATTGCTAGCGAAGGAACTTCATAATGAAACAATATTGAATCAAGCAATTATCGAAGGAATTCGCAATCCTCAGATTCGTTTAGATTCGGTTGGTTTTATTATTGTTTCTGGACGTTCGCCGGCACAATTTGACGAGGATGATTAATTAATGAACGACTCCTTCCCCGAACTTCGAGAAATTCTCAAAACAGGATTTACAAACCCTGCCGGGTCGAAAGTGATTCGATTAATCGCTCGTGAATGAAGTTACATTAATAACTTACAATTAAAGGCTCTATACCTCAGCCGTGTCGTAATGTCCCGTAGGGGCAGTTAGGCATCGTGCCCTTAAATACCGTGGGATAACGAAAAATCCTGTTTCTGAGGGTGTTACCCCTCAACATTAGCAGCATATAACCTTCTCGAATGCCCAAAATCCCGCCCTACCATTCTATGGTAGGGCTAATAGCAACAAAGCCTGCTTTGGGCAGGCTTGGTTCCAATTAATATCATCAAGTGGTGGTAGTCCTTTGAAGGTTCTACACCTTAGCCGTGTCGTAATACCCGGAATCACAACCAAAAATCCTTAACCGAACCGTTTGCCGTAAACGAAGCGAGCGCTTTGCGCTTAGGCATTCTTGAAGGGTAGCCTGCGCCACCGCAGGCTTTGTGCTATTAGCCCTACCATTCTATGGTAGGGCGGGATTTTGGGCATTCGATAAAGCTATATGCTGCCAATACGCTCGGAGTCTCAACCCTGATTCGTCAATGGTATCCTTTAAAAAGTCAGGATTCTGGACACAATGGTTTTATGCTTTCGGCAGGGCTACGGCAGCACAAATCAGATAGCATTACTATAGTCCAACTGTTGGGTTACGCTTCGCTCCACCCAACCTACAAATATCCGACAAATATCCTTAACTTAATGCGAATTCTCTCTAGAAAGAATTAAATTCAATATATTCAACTCATTTGAACTTAAAATGTATTTATCCGTAAAAACTTTTTGCCTCATTTCTTCCAAACTATAACTTCTAAAAACAACAAAGGGAAAATCTTTATAATTATGCCCAATAGGTAGAATATTACCAACCGGATACAACAAGCGCGTATATGTAGCTAAAATATCTCGGAAGCGCTCATCTTCAGGCTCGTCGGGTTCGTTGGCAAAATATTCACTCATTACCCCACCGCTAATAAATGCAAATAATGGCATTGCGTAATATTGATCGAAACTTTGACTATTCTGTTCCAGTCTCTGTGTTTTTTGAACTCCATCCCTAAGCTTTTTCACTAACTCTATGGCATCTTTAATCGCAGAACGTAAGCTTTCTGGATAAGATTTGCTCCGGCTAATTTCTTGCATGTTTTGCCATAATTCTTCATTAGCATAATTGCCTATATTAAGCAACCCCATTTGGTAAGTTTCTTCCAAGGTTTGATTGGTAATCGGCACTACTAGCAAACTACCGCTAATGTATCCGGCTTCAATTTTACCTAAATCCAGTAATTTATCTAAGGTAGTAGAAATTTGAGAAAACTCACGGTTAAATGTTTTCTGCAATGCTAAATAATTAGATTCGGTTGTATTGTTGACAACAAATTCTGCATTTCCCAGGAGTTTTTCCAAGCTGGTGTAAATTTTTTCAGGTAAAGGATTGCTTCTGTTTCTAACCTGTTCTTTTTTTAGTTGACTAATGAGATTTACCATTTGAGCGGAGAATGTTTCTCCAGCAGCTAAAACAGATTTACCACCGATAGGAATAATAATAAAATTATCGCGTCCTATACGACCAGAACCAAATATTCTAGTCATTATAGAGGCTTTTAAAATTAATAAGATATTTAATAGGCTCAGAACGCTTTCCTGTACAGAAATTTTTCGGTCATCTTCATCTTGATAATAAACCGAGCGTTCTGATAAGTAAAAAACTAACTCTTTATCCTGACTATCTATTTTATCATTGCCACGACCTCTATAAATCACCTGAATCACTTCCATCAGGTTTTTCTCTATCTCAAATTTGGGAATTTCCACAAGGATATGTTTTGCTTTGGGAAAGGATAAACCCCGACTTCCGGAAGCAGTCATAAAAATGACTTTGACATTTTCTCGATATTTTTGTATCTCTTGCTTCTCTTGCTCGGAGATATTAGCGTGTATTTCTATATAATCGGTGTATTTCTCAAATTTTCCTCGATGTTTGTGAATCTTTTCAATTAATTCTCCTAACCTGCGTTTATTTTGGATGTAAACTAGAAACTGGTCGATATCTGAGCGTTTAAGCAAAGCTTCTATATCTTTTAAAATCTCGTCTTGCAGGCTTGCCTCTAAGTTAAACTTGGGTTTTAAACGTGATTCTTCATTAAATTTACATGACTCAATTAGTACTTTATAAGTGATAGATAAACTATTTGCTGGGTAGGAGTTAGCATTAATAACAGTTGCGGGTAAACCTTTGAATTGTAATGGCTCTACTGAAAGAGGTTGAGCAACATCCGCTGCACGACGAAAATATATTTTATCTGGTTCGGGTGAGGTTTCAGAAAGGTGTTGATTGATGACATTTTTATCAACGATAGAAGCATCAGCTACAATCACCTTAGTGTTGAAGCCATGTTCGGAATCCATTAATTTATATTTGGATATAATTTGATGAATCCCATCTAAAAATTCCACACCACCATCATCACCAGTTATTTCATCTATCATGATGAATAAATGTTTGATTCTCCGGGAAATCTCTTGCATCTTTTGGGGAAAGACTGTGCCTTCTCTCTCGTTATAGGCATTTCTAAAGATTTTATCAAAATGCTTTAAAGTATTACCTGCACCTGTTATTTTCAAAGATTGAATCGAACCAGTAGCGATAATATTATCAGAAAGTTTTTGTTCAACAACGGTAGATATCGCTTCACAAATACTATTGAGAACTCCTCTACTTTTTTGCCCTTTATCTTGAATAACATCGTCCGTCACATTCTTAAGTCTATCCGAACGCTTGAAGTGTTGCTCAATCGTGCTACTATCAAGAAAATCAACACCTGATTCCTCAAACTTACCCTGACGTTGATTCCAGGTATATTGAACAGTGTAGCGTCCAAAATTATCTGCGATTAAGTTGCTATAACTGTTAATAGCAAGTAATCGGTCATCGCACATTTTACCCGTTACTTTATCCTTAAATTTTTCAATAATATCCAGATTGACCTGTTTTCTCGGACTTACATAAAAGAAGAGAAAACCTTCATCAATATGATTTTTGAGAAAATCGACAATTGCCGTAGTTTTACCAATCCCAGGATTTCCAGTTAAAAATATATAAATATCCTCTGAAATCAGAGCTTTTTTAATTAATTTAGCATGAGCTTGTCGCAAATTCATAGTTCCTGTTAAATTCAACTCCTGCATCAATTCTGTGGGGACTTCTGCAACCGAGTTGAAAAAACCAGTAATTTGCTCTTGGTGAGGAGGTAAAAGGGTTATTTCGTTTGGAGGAATTGCTAAGAGAGAATCAACAAATTCCTTACCCCGCTCAAAACTACCGTAAGCACTGCGCTTAATTTTATTTAACACCTGTTTACGTGCTTCGGGAATCTCTTGGAGGCTAGAATCATGCTTGTAAATCTCATAACAGCTTTTCAAAACATCTATATTTTCTTTGCGGATAGACATTGCACTCAGTCCGCGATCGCTATACCCAATCGAGTTAAATACCAAGTTCGCTGTATCGGGAATCAGGGCAGTTTCTTGGAGAAATTCGTAGAAACTATGAGCATAACCCGCAGATTGAATTAATTTGGCACTTTCTTTATCTCTAAATTTAAAAGCTGTAAAGTAATTCTTTAAATCTTCTGAAAAATCCAAGCCTAAAGATTCGGTATCGATGCGAAGATTAGAGAAGACACTTTTTGAGCGTAAATAGCTAATATCCTTGATTAATAAACGCCGAATAATTTCTACATAATCGAGGTTTTTGACATCATCATCTGAATTGATGGAAAATATTGATAAGTCAACACAAGTAATTCGATATTGCCTGCGATATTTTAGCAGGAGTAAAGTATCAGCATTGAGAAAATCACCTTTTTGTTTATAACGTCCAATATACTGAGATATATTATCTAAATTGCCAAATTGGGATAACACCTCTCCAAACCATTGAGCATCACTTTTAATATCGTATGTACCAACGCTATTATCACCACAGAATTTGCATTGATAATATAATACTTCTAAATGCTGTAATTTGTGTGGCTGATGCCAACCTGTAGACTTAAGATATTCACCGAAAAAATTTAAGCCGCTTAAAAACCCTTTCTGGAGAAAGAATGTACTCCAAGTATCAGCCATTTCTCTTTCCAGACCGCTAATAAGCTTATCTACAATACGCGATCGCATTTTCGGAAACTTTAGCTGCTGCAATTCTTGACGATATAAGTTTCCAAATCTATGTTTAATTTGATTTTGTTCGATATAGGCAAGGATGCCGATATTAAAACCTACTTCAAACAAACGTCCTAAATCTTCTGCTATCTTAGATTTCATTGTAGTTTACCTTTTTGTTGTTTTTTTATTTTCTTATAGACCTAATTTGTCATGCTGTTAGCGTAGCGTTCCCGCAGGGTACGGAGCGATAGCGCAGTGTTCGCGGAGCGTTCCCGAAGGATAGCATCTCTCGACTACGCTTCAAACCCTAGATTCTTCGCTTCGCTCAGAATGACAGGTGTTATAGGATGACAGGTTTTATTTATAAGAACCCTTTCTGACCTATCAAAATGAATATTTAAACTTCTTTTATTTCTCTGTGCCCTCTGTGTCTCTGTGGTAAATAAGTTATTTATTTGACCACAGAGGCGCAGAGTACACATAGAGAAGAGGGAAGAGAGAGGTATTTTATCAGCTTTCCCTTCTCCGTTGCGGGGTAGGGTTCTATTGCACATTTAAAACTTTTCTCACATGAGATAAAAATGCTAACGAGTTAAACTCACCCTTATCTCTCATATGATTAAATAGCGACAGTTTCCCAACCGAGTTATCTCCAATCAGATTTTCATAGGGGTCTAATTTAAGATGAATATCTTTCGCTTTTTGATATCGGGAGAAATGGAATAAAGTTAAATACTGCAAAATATCATCTTTTAATAAACCTTTGAAAATTAGACCCTTATAGATATCTTCGTCATCAAGAACCTCTTTATAGATATTTAACAAAGTAGCGTAAGAAATAACCCCGTTGTAGTTTTTCTCTCCACCAGGTACTTCAATCCCATTAAACAAATTAAAAAACACAATGGACTGCTTGCTGGGGTCATCGACTAAATTGGTTAGTTCAACTGTGTCTTGTATATACAAAGAACTTGCCTTAGATTGTTCGAGTTTGACAGCATAGTATTTATCAAAAAACATCGGGTATATCTTAATGTCATTGTGTGCCTTCAAAGCCCTAACGACATCTCTTGACATAAAATATAATCCTTCGTCATCCTCCGTCTGTGTCATATGCAATGTACTCGAATACGGTGCTTTAGCAATATAAAGAAAATGCTTGTATCCCTTATTATAAAGTTTTGCTACCTCTTCGATGACAACGGTGGGTTCTGTAAATATTTGCTGGTGGTTATAGTTGTCAGAGAATGTTTTAAGTAACTGGACTCTGACAGTATTATCTTGATGCGTTACTCCGACAATTTCTCCCATCAAATTGGACATTTTTTGAGAACTACCCCACCTGCTATCGCTTTCTCGACTGGAAATTATCACAATAGCTAACTTATCGATTTCTCTAGATTGAGATGCATTTGTAACAACAAATTTTTTCGGTAAAACTGAGTACAAGGAACTCATTACATTGGGAATTTTGAATTTACCTTTACCTTTACCTTGCAAATCTCTAATATCGATTCCCTGTGCATTCGATCGGTGTTCTTCGTTGAGTAAATGAGATAATACCCCAGATAATGACACTATAAATTTTTCTATGGGTGCATCATCTTGTTTGTTATTCAGATGCAACCGCAAAATCGGAATAAATAACCTCTTCTGGTTTTCCAATAGTACTTTCAAACAAATATAGGCAAGTAAAGCAAAGGTAAACCGATAAACGAAAGCTTGGTGAGATTCTAATTTATTATCTTCCAAACTATAAGGAAAAAATATTAGCCGTCGATGTGTAAAATTTTTATTATAAATTTGCTGACAGCTTTCATCTTTTAATGGTGCCAAAACTACAGGTAAAGTACGAATACCTGTTAAATCGTACTCCATCTCAAAAGTTTCTTTGTCATCGGTAGCGAAAAAGTGAATATCTTCAATCGTGATTTTGGCAGTAAGACCAAGAAGAGAATTTTCATGCGATTTTGCTTCCCCAATCGATATATACTTCAGTACTTCTTTGGGATTTCCTCTTAAAACAGGCTTGAAAAATGTGTTGTTCTTGAAAACATTGCTGGTATTATCTTCAAGGATGCTTTTTTTCACATAAATATGTAATGGATACTCCCGTTTAGGAAAAGGAGTCTTTTGCTTGAGAATTTTTTGTAGTAACCCCTTCAAGCGAGTGATTTTTTTCTGGACATTAAATTTTGCGAACCCTTCTAGAATCTTGCTAAACAAATTTCGTTTTGCCTCATCATCGGAACCCTTGAGGATTGGCAATATAGATTGTTCAAATCCTATAACTGGATTGTATGATAGTTCTAAATTATAATCATAACCCTCCACAGATGGGTCATTACGAGATGCAAATAGGAAATAGTATAAGAATGCTATTTTTAAAACCCTTCTGGCAAATATTTCTCTCCTGAGAGAATCTGCTAACTCCGCTTTATGTTCCTTACTGTCTGGATTTAACGAATTTAAATGATAATCGAAAACATTTCTACCCCCATATGCTTGCACTTTGCCATCAAACTTTAATTTCAGACCAAATATATATTCAATTTCTCCTTGCTTCTCATTTTTGGTTTCTCCCAAGTAACCTTCTATTTTGGGGATAATTGGTAACATATCGAAGGCTTCCCCACGGGAGAAAAGGTCTTTATAATTAACGGAAGTGCCTGCATAATTGACCAAATAATCCCCATCCGGTCTTGTGGAATCGTTGATATAATTTTCTACAAGTTTCAGCCTTCTAATTAAATCTTCCAGGTAAATAGCACCTTCGGCATAACCTTTACTGGCATTTATATTAATATTTTCCAATAAAAACTCTAAATAATTTATTTGCGCTTGTTTTTTAAGCTTACCTAAAGTTTCTTTATTGACAATATCTTTTAATTTGTAAAAATCCGAAGAGTCTTTTTCTAAATCTTCAAGAATATACTCTAAATCTTCTCTTTGTTCTTCACTCGCACCTGCAAAATTAACATCAATATACTTTTCTAAACCCTGTTGCAACTCTGCCTCAAAATCAGAGGTTTTCTGCACAGCAATAGTGAGTTTGTGAACTTTTAGTATTTCTCTGTAGCTAGAATTATCATTGAAAGTTAACCTCTGTTTTTGTAAACCTTGATGTCCTTTAAAGTCGTAAGTAAAATCTAAGTTAGCCTTGTCACCTTTGAAATTCTGCAAGTCTGTAACTAAACTCGTAACAAAATCAGTCG
>JANNFJ010000900.1:0-2962 GCA_031379725.1 Calothrix sp. OTE_75_metabat_31 | reverse complement strand
GGGGCTATTTTGTGTCGATAGCACAATAAACCTCGTTAACCAACGAGGTATTTTTATACTTGTTCCAGCTTGTTTATCTGAGGTTCGCATTTCAATATTGGTGATTATTTTGCATTATGGATATAAAAACAGGGGGAGTTTTAAATTGCTTATAAAACTCCCCACTTAATAGAACTTAAACAGCTTCTAGCTCTGACTGCCTCTGCTCAGATTGTTGAATGCTCTGCATCCAAGCCCTTATTGCTGCTACCTCATTTACCCCATCAGCCACAGATTTAACTACGTATTGATGATAGGAATTAACGGCATGATTGGGATGTTCAAATTTATCTTGCCCCCAAGATAGGCACATGGTTTTAACCAGTTCGTCAATTTGATTTGGTTGCAACTGATTTGGACGTTCTACTTCTTGAAATTGCAGCCACTCGACAACTAGTTCCACCGGGTAATTAAGCAATGTACGAATTTGCTTAACTCGTGAATCTTGATTTGGTTCTAATGGTGGAAAAACTACAGGTTGATTTGGTTGAGCTTGTTGCTGTTGTAAGAAAGGAACCTCTTCTGGGGAAACAGCTAATTTAGATTGAACGCTGCTAATTATTCCAGCCCAGTCGGCATCTCGATTCCATTCGCTGCGAATTCGAGTTTTAGTGGTAGCATCGTAAAGCCGACAAAAAACCACATTTTCTTCGCCAGGTGTGGCAGCAATAATCAGAGGTTTAGAAAAGTCTACAACTTGGGATGCTGCTAAGAGAAAGGTTTTTGCAAAGTTGGTTTCTATCCCAGTCCTGACGACATATATTTCGTCTGCCGTAATCACAATATCCAGCTTGAGATTATCTTTACCCTTAAATTCTTTGCTCGTTAACCGTAGATTTTGTAAATATCCGGTTAACCCTCTTTGTTGTACTGGAATAGTTTTCTCATTATTGATGTCGTACTTGTACCATAAGTAAGATTCGCCACTCAATTCTCCGTTTTTTACGTACAAGAATATAGGTTCCGGTGGGTTACACAGCCCTAATTTAATTTCATAAATCATTATTTTTGCTCCAAATTATTTTTAAAAGTAGTTGGTAGCAGGTAAATTTTAAGTACAGAAATTTAACCCTCTTGCCAACTGCTTGATGTACTTACATTTGCGATTAGTTCGGTGATACGGCGATATGCCTTTGGCATTAAGCTGAGTCCTAAAGAGACACGCTCCACGTTGGCGTAGCCTGCGCTCAGAAAGCGGGAACGGCAAGGGCGAATGCTTACGCTTATCGCATTCCTGGAGGACGTGTGCAAAGCGCTGCCGCCGTTGACTGCGATGCCCTTGGCAACCATCTTCGTTGGCGAAGCTTCTCCTCCGGAGAATGGTATCGCTTGCCTCCCGGACGGGGTAGGAAGATGCTTCGTAGGCAAAGCCCAATCGCTCGGCTTCTACTGATTTCAAGTCCTGAAATAATCGTTTTTACCAGACCTTGGCTGCCTTTCAAACAGCAGCAGCAAGTATTCGGTGGCATTTTTAAAAGCCTCAAAGCATTTGAAATACATACTTCGGAATAAATGGGAAGCGAAAGCGACTTGCCTCGATTTCTGCCTTTGCTTAGAAACAAATACTGGTAAAGCGGTGCGTTGACAATCTACTGCAACTGCTTCTTCTTGTTGGTCGGGTAGCGTTCCTTGCTTAAAATGCCATGTAATGTAGTGGTAGCATTTAGCCCAAGTGTTGGCTCGATGAATCTCAACGCCATTTATCGCTACCACCCAAGGCTGGGTAACAAAATCATCATCGTTGTAGGCAATGCAAGCGATCGCTTTTTCTCCAACGTAAATCTCGTGTTCCTCGAAAGATATTTCTACAGCCCTAATATCGCTTAGGCTCTGATGTCTATTACTTGCGGGTGCTTGCTGTGTTTCGCTATTATGCGTCATAATATAGACTCCTGCAAAGGTTCAAAGGGCGATCGCTTTCAAAGTTTCTAAGGCTGAGGGCGGTCGTCTTTTGTTATCCCTTATTCTACTATTTTGGTTAGTAATAGTCAAGCCGCAGCTTTAATTTTCTGAGGTAATTTTACTAACGGACATTCCAAAAAATCTTCAATACTGATAGAAAGCTCTTGGCATATAGCTTCTAGCTTCTCCACAGAAACTGTAGGCGCTGAATTCCTTGGACTTGACTCTGGGTATTCTCCGCGCTCTAAATGTTGAATTAACTGATAAGCACAGCCAGCACGCTTAGCCAAAGACTGCATAGATTCTTTGCCCCTTAAGGTTTTGAGCTTTGCGCCTAACTCTTTATTCCACCGAATAGATGCAATCAGGCTTTTATCAATAATCATTAATTCATTACCCAAATCACCAATTGTATTAGTAGACATGATACAGTAAAATTACTAATTGAATTAGTAGGAAAAAATAAACCAACCAATATAAAGTATGCCTGCTCCTCAAACTTTGCAAACAGCAATAGATGGTGCAAGTAATGCCCATAGCAGAATGCATCAAGCTATTCATCAGCTAAGACATTGAACCCAAAACAGTTAGTACCCCAGTCGATCACTGTACTAGCAAACGTTCTGATGATTGTGTAACCAGTGTAAAGCACAACAAATATTTCTTGGCTTTATCAGTTTACTTGCCACAAGGACTGTGAAGCGATTTTAGGAAGATGGGAGACCCCTGAACAAAACAATTAGCAATACTCGCTCGGCGATAAGCAAGCTACGTAATTAGCGCTTTTCGGCGTGAACTACGTAGCTTGCTTGTGTCCGCAGAGCAATATTGCAAATTTTTAAAGATGTCAACACTGAGTTTGCCTAAAAAAAATGATTTGGTATGGACAGCAAAATAACTGCTGTTGGAATCGATAGAGCTTTGAAAGCAAGTTTGCCCTGCGATTTGACTTAAACAGCATAAACATCTTGGAAACACGGCATCCCTTAATGTGCCGTCCCATTGTCGTGCATTAATGCCG
>JANNFJ010000603.1:0-5930 GCA_031379725.1 Calothrix sp. OTE_75_metabat_31 | reverse complement strand
AGGTATGGTGTTGTTTTGGTCTGTCCACCAACCACCGTTGGCAATCGAGTCCCCTAAGACTAAAATTCGCACGGTTGTTGGTGCGGGTGTTTTTGATATTGGTGCGCTACGCATCGAATAAGAGTTAATCTCGATATAATTACCGTTGCGACGGGTGCTTTGTTGGGGTGCGAGTAAGTAACCGATTTTCTCGTCACCAATGTAAAGCAGTGGGTTGCCAAATCCAAACCGCGATCGCAATCCAACCTCAACCGCTAAAATTAATCCAACTACAACTGCAAATATTGCTACTAGTATGACTTTCACAAACCCAGCCTCACCATTGATTAAGTAACTATTAATATTGGGTCAAAAGTCACATCTTATACCAAATACTCAAAAAGTGCCTCTGGATTAACGCCTGAATTTTACGTCTTTTGGCATCTGTATATATGACGATGCAAACTGTTATAAAACTAAATCATAATCTTAATTAACTATTTATATAGTTCAACTCTAGAAAGACTACAATCAAAACAAGCAAATTGCTGGAATTAAAGAGAGGAGCAAGAAAGCAAGCTATGTCAGACTTAAACCGAGGCATTATGAAATTTGACGGTGCGGATTCTCCTAAATTGGTCACAGTCTCGACTGTGCTACTGTTGGGGTCAATCGCCGCTTTGATTATTTGGGCATTACAATCAGCTTACGCTGTGAATTAATTATTGAAAAAATTTGAGTTAAGCTTGATTTTATAGGTTAAGTATGTAAATGGGTTTTCTGTAACGTCTTTACACATTTAACTCGACTCGTGAAAATAATTGCTATAAACACGCTAGAATATGCAACCGAAAGCGCATATTAACTTATGCGCTTTAATTAAATAAAAAAATTTATTTTCGGGTTTTAGATTTTAGAGTAAAGAAGGTCTGAAATCCAAATTTTAGGATGCTTGAACTCTGGGGCTTTTTGGTTATACTTGTTGCTTGCCCGCTGCTGGGTGGTTTACCGCTGATTGCTTGGATTACGCTAGCGTTGTCAAAGAAGCAATTGGCACAACTCGGCACGGGCAATATTGGTGTTTCGGCTGCTTTCTATCACGGTGGTACGCTGGTAGGAATGCTAGCTGTACTTTCGGAAGCATTTAAGGGAATTGCAGCGGTTTTATTAGCACGTGCTGTTTTTCCAGACGGTTCCGCATGGGAATTGTTAGCGTTATTTACTTTAGTTATCGGTAGGTATTGGGTTGCCAAAGGTGCTGGAACAACCAATGTCGTTTGGGGGTTTGCAGTTCACGACCCTTTAGCTGCTGCTTATGTATTGTTGTTGGCAGGGATTAGTTTTTCAATTATTCGTTCCAAACAAGCTGCCAAATTCGGAATTTTGATACTGTTCCCTTTAATTGTGGCAATTCTCCACCCTGAAGATTGGTTTCGGCTAATTGTGGCGATCGCACTTTCGCTTTTACTTGGATGGATATACAAACAAATTCCCGACGATTTGGATTTATCGGTGAATCAGGCTCATCCAGATTCCCAAGCTGCGATGAATTTTTTTCGCGGCGAGCAAATTCTAACATTAGATGACGAACTCGACGCGGCAATGGTTGGCAGTAAAGCCGCAAATTTATCAGAAATCAAGCGTTGGGGTTATCAGGTTCCTAAAGGATGGGTACTTTTACCTTACGAAGACCCTCAATCTTTGATTGATATGCTGCAACCTTCAGAATTATCACCCCTGGTTGTGCGGTCGTCGGCAATTGGTGAAGATACAGATACTGCTTCGGCTGCGGGACAGTATGAAAGTATTTTAAATGTCACCACCAAGCAATCGTTACAAAATGCCATTACTCGGACAATTGCTTCCTATGATAGTTCTGGGGCTGAACAATATCGACGCGATCGCAATGTCAGAGAAGCCGCAATGGCAGTATTAGTACAGCAACAAATTCGTAGCGTCTATTCAGGTGTGGCATTTAGCCGCGACCCTGTCACCCAAGAAGTTGATGCTATCATCATCGAAGCATTACCCGGAAGCCCGACGCAAGTAGTTTCAGGCAGAATTACACCCGAACAATACCGGGCTTTTGTTGTCGATAGTGGTGATGTCTCGTTTATCCACCTCGAAGGACAGGGTAAAGTCCCCGCAGTTATTATTAAGCAAGTCGCATACCTAGTTCGCCATTTGGAAGAACGGTATCATGGTGTCCCCCAAGATGTTGAGTGGAGTTATGACGGTCAGACACTGTGGGTATTGCAATCGCGTCCCATCACTACTTTACTCCCCATCTGGACGCGCAAAATTGCCGCCGAAGTTATCCCCGGCTTGATTCGTCCCCTCACTTGGTCGATTAATCGTCCCCTAACATGTGGAGTATGGGGAGGAATTTTTGCAATAGTGTTGGGAGAACGTTCGTTAGGTTTGGATTTTAACGAGACTGCGACATTACATTTTTCCCACGCTTACTTTAATGCAACATTACTAGGGCAGATTTTCCGACGCATGGGTTTGCCTCCCGAAAGTCTGGAATTTTTGACCAGAGGTGCGAAGATGAGTAAGCCTTCCATTGATACGACGTTACAAAATTTACCCGGATTATTACGGCTAGTTGGGCGCGAACTTTCGTTAAGGCAAGACTTTGGACGCGATAACCGTCGTTGGTTTGCTGTGGGAATGTCGCAATTGTCACAAGAAATGGTGGATGATTTAGAGCCGTCTAAATTACTAACGCGCATCGACTATATATTAGAACTATTACAGCGGGCAACATATTACAGCATTCTCGCACCTCTGAGTGCGTCATTGCGGCAGTCCATATTTAGAGTTAAAGATACCGACATCGACAAAAGCGCAACACCCGAAGTTGCAGCCGTGCGATCGCTTCAAAAATTAGCCCAAGAAGCAAGACCAATACTTGCCGAATTCGACCCCGATAATGTGTTCGAGGATTTGGCAGTTTCCATCGAAGGACAAAAAATTCTCGCCGAATTTGAGGTGATTTTACAGCGTTACGGTTATTTGAGCGAAGTTGGTACTGATATTGCCATTCCCACTTGGAGAGAAGAACCTGAAGCTGTAAAGCAGTTGTTTGTACAATTTATGTTGGGAAGTCAGTCATCCCCTGTCGCGAAACGTAAAAAACGCGGTGGATTTGTCCAAAGTCGCGTAAATTTGAAAGGGAAAGTTACCGAAATCTACTCGCGGTTGTTAGCCGAATTACGCTGGTGCTTTATTGCCTTAGAAAAACAGTGGTTGCATTTGGGAATTTTACAGGAAACGGGGGATATTTTCTTTCTCGAATTTCCGGAAATTCGTTCGCTTGTGGAAGCACTTGATTCTAACAATATCAGCCGCTGCCAAGTATTGATTCATCGAAGGCGATCGCAACTCGCACGCGACAGCGAACTTAATCCTATCCCTCTACTAGTTTACGGCAATGCACCGCCAATCATCCCCGCTTTAATGCCTTCACTTGCACCCGACCAAGTTTTACAAGGTATCCCCGCAAGTCCTGGACAGGTGGAAGGAAGGGTAAAAGTATTGCGGAATTTGCAGGAACTACCCGAAATCGATGACGATACAATATTAGTAGTACCTTATACCGACTCCGGTTGGGCCGCATTATTGGTTCGAGCCAAAGGAATCATTGCCGAGGCAGGTGGCAGGCTCTCTCACGGTGCAATAATTGCCCGTGAGTACGGTATACCTGCAGTTATGGATGTACGTAATGCTACCTGGCTGTTACAAGATGGGCAGCGCGTGCGTATCGACGGTTCTAGGGGTATTGTGGAAATAGATAATGACCTTAGACCGAGATGAAATTTACGGAGTACGGGCTATACTCTGAGCGGTTAGCTATTAGCTATTAGCCAAAAACTAACAGCTAATAGCGCTTCAGCCATTTGAGAATTCCAGTTTTTAGCCGTTCTCAGTATAACTATCAAGATATGGCAGAAGTGTTTTTCGTCGATGCAGGTACGGGAATTATCTGCATCGACGGTGAAGAATATCCCTTGGAACCAGGTAACTGCATTGCCGTCGAACCGGGGAAACTGCATGAGATTATTAATAATAGTTCTAACGTATTAGTCTTAACTTATTTTGGCTTGCATGTAGATAAGTAACGTGGATCAAATAAAATGCAGTAGGGTGTGTTAGCGACAGCGTAACGCACCATTTCAAGCTCAGTCAGAATTGCAAGTTATTGAATTTGCCTTCCTAAGTAATTATTACTTTGATTGACTTACAAAATAGTGGCACAAGCATTTGATTTACCACAGAGACACGGAGGACACGGAGTTAAGAGGTTTGGGAGAGTTTTTGCGTAAGTCCTATTTGCTGTAAATAAAGCTATTGGTATTTTGTGGCAATGAAGCTGATTTATGATTTAATGGTGCAATTGTTACCAGCAGTTAAAACTATTTATACAGGGTAATTATTAAATTATGTAATTTAATGCCTTCATCATTAGAAGTGCCTTAAATCAACATGCGCTTAATATAGTACAATTGAACTAATAAGATTAAATAATTTTCTAAGTCACAAAATGGTAACACTCAATAAGCTAGTAAAACCCTTCCTAAAATGGGCAGGAGGAAAAAGGCAACTTGTCCCAGAAATTATGGGACATCACTTACCCCAGAACTATAATTCTCAAACTTATTATGAACCTTTTATTGGTGGAGGGGCACTTCTTTTTAGTTTGCAACCAAAAAAAGCTGTAATTAATGACACTAATGCTGAATTAATTAATTGTTATAAAGTTGTTAAAGATTCAGTTGATGAACTAATCGATAACTTGCAAATTCATCAAAATAATGAAGATTACTATTATACTATTCGAGATTGGGATCGGGAAGAAGGTTTTCAGGATAAAACATCGGTAGAGAGAGCATCAAGGATTATATTCTTGAATAAAACCTGTTTTAATGGCTTATTTCGAGTTAATTCGCAAGGGCAATTTAATGTCCCTTTTGGTAGATATAAAAATCCTAATATTTTAGATAAAGCTGTTTTAAAAGCTGTGAGTAATTATTTAAATGATAATAAAATTACAATTTTAAATATGGATTTTCAAGACGCTTTGAAAGATGCTAGAAAAGGAGAATTTATATATATAGACCCTCCTTACGACCCAGTTTCTGTTACGGCTTCTTTTACTGGCTATGATGTAAATGGATTTAATAAAAATGAACAAGTTCGGCTGAAAAACACATTTGAGGAATTGGATGCGAGAGGTTGTCGAGTTTTATTAAGTAATGCTTATACACAATTTATTCGAGATTTGTATAAAGATTATCCTCAAACAAAAATATCAGCTATTCGAGCGATAAATTCTAATGCAGAAAAAAGAGGTAAAGTAGACGAAATATTAGTCAAAAACTATGAACGTATCTAGTGAAAAGCAACAGCCTAAAAACGATGTTGCTTGGCAAAAATTATTTGAAAAATATTCAATCTTAGAAAATATCTCGAAATTTGGATATTTTAAAATAAGTTCTACTAGTATTAATGAATTTAGAGAAAGTAGATTAATGGCAAAGTTTGACCATTATGTAAATTTGCCGAAAATTTTTAAAGAAAATCAGCTTTCTATCTTATCTATTTCAAGAAATCAATATATTATTGGTAAATTTGATACTTATCTGAATATTTCATACAATCCGACTTTACAAGTAACTGCTGTTGATTTTCCGACCGGAATAGAAAGTATAGATTACACCAATTTATATTCAGAAAGTTCGGCATTGAGTTGTGCCTTTAATACAGGAATCATCAACGATTTAAGTCATGGAGAGATTTCGTATCATACAGTTTATGGACGAATGTCTACAGGTAAATTTGATTTTTCTATTAATAATATTCTAGATAATTGTCAACATAATATTGAAGTTAATAATGCTCAATGTGAAATAGATGCAGGTTTTGAAAGCGAACATTACTTTCTCTTA